>CAZGOK010000622.1:0-1004 GCA_964527665.1 uncultured Sphaerochaeta sp. | reverse complement strand
CATATATACCGTATGGAATAGGAAAAATACTATCGTCCTTTGCTGGTACAAAAGACCATCAGGATGGAAAAAAAAGCAGACTTGTCCTTATACCACGAAACTCGTTATCTGTATAGGTATTTTCTGACATACGACAGAGGTTTTGCTCAAAGTAACAAATCAGTGAAGTGATGGAGTGAACCATAACTATATTTATTATGATGAACTACGACTCAGTGTAGTGGAAGGATGCAAGTGATTGAGCCACTTGCCTGTCCTTGATTATTGATTTACCGTTCCTGCTTGCTGTATATGTCATGTAGTATAAAAGATATTCCCTAGGAGACGCGCATGAATACTCGGGAGGTTGAACATAGGAGCCTCTTGCTGGACAGGATTTCCAGGGAGCTTGATTCGAACGGAGAAGCTCAGTACTACACCAGGCTCGCCTACGTAAGGCTTGCCCTTGCAGGACTCCCTGTAAAGGAGCTGGCTACCCTTTCTGGCAAGTCGGTAGCATCCATCAACCTGTGGATTCGCTGGTTCCTCGAATCAGGGTCGGAGGGACTGGAACTGCACCAGGGCAAATACCCGAAGCTGAGTCTGCTCAAGATGAAGCAAATCAAGTACGACCTCAATCATGAACCTTCTGTCTTCGGCTACAGCAAAGCCTCTTGGACAGGGGCCTTGCTCAGCGAGCATATCGCCCTGATGTATATGGTGACCCTCCATCCGAGGCAGTGTCAGCGAATCTTGGCCGAATATAGGGAACAAGCGAAGAAAGAGCGAGGGTAAAAGAACAGATGTTGGCCTAGTCAGTGGTGCACCTCCCTTGACCTCTTGTGAATGTCCTTGACTTTAGGGTGAGTACCTTCGTAAGATTAGTTATCACTCATACTTTGGAGGAGAAGCTATGCATACGAGACCTTTTGGTTCGGATAAGAAGATGGTATCAGAGGTTGGGCTGGGCACCTGGCAGATCGGAGGATCATGGGGCGATGTCCAGGACAAGACAGCCATGGAGA
>CAZGOK010000621.1:0-1004 GCA_964527665.1 uncultured Sphaerochaeta sp. | reverse complement strand
GGCCATTTTCGTATAGGGAAAAGGCGCAGGAAGGTCATATGCATCGATCAGGGCAACATATCCAGCTGGGATTCCCTTTTCGGGAAGTGATGATCCGTGAAAAACCGTTACAGCCTCTGAAAAACACTTATTCATTACTACTCCTTATGAATTATAATTACAATATAGCTGTTATGCGTATTTGTAAAGGTTTTCATGAACCTTGAGTACAATCTCAGGAACAGTATGGAGAATTTCTGCTTATTCAGCTGTATATTTCAGAAGTAACACATAGTCCCTCTCAATAGCATCCAGGGTCTCAGATTTTGCAAATCTGAGACCCTGGATGCTTGTTCTTGCTATTGCTTTTGTATTGGTTGTTTACTGAGGCCTGTTACTCAAACACCTCAATCTCCACCACCCACTTCTCCTTAGGCCCCCTATAGCGGTACTTCTCATGCACAGGAGCACCCCAGGAGTCATCCCCTCCGACGCCGCTCTGTCCCTCAAGGATTCGAACATGCAGCTTGTCGGTAGAGGGAAGGTCATGGATGTAGGTAGCCTCCTCCAGCTCATGGCAGCTATAGGGGAGGACCGAACACTCAAAGCTTCTGTTGGCCCTGATGGTCATTCCTTTGTTTTGTTTATCACTGAGGGTAAGGCTTCTCACGTCAAACCTGTTGCCATACTCCTGGGGATGCAGGTAACTTTTTTGGTCTTCATAGGGGTTGAAGGAAACCCTTCTCAGCACATTGCCACCCTTTCTATCAAGATGGCTCTCCTTCATCTCATTGCCGTAGTAGGATACATGCCGGTAACTATTGTCGATGGAAAAAGAGATGCCAAAGCAAGGAATATTGGATGCAAACTTCGGAGGCTCGATCTCCATGATCATTTTGTTAGCACTGAACCTGTAGGAAACCTCCACCTGGTACGTCCCGCACCTTATAGTCGTATGGTACACATCATCTTCAATGTGGAGCCTCTCAGAGACCTGATACAGCGAAGCCAGCTTGCAATCCATA
>CAZGOK010000620.1:0-1006 GCA_964527665.1 uncultured Sphaerochaeta sp. | reverse complement strand
CTGCACCTAGTGTAGGAATGGCTTCGCCATCGATGGCACCAAGGTACGTGGTCATCGGGAAAAGGGTCACAGCAGAAACGATGAGCACAAGTATGGGGAACAGCATGTCCAAAGGTTTTGCTTTTTCAGCATTTTCCGCTCCACCGTCATCAATTTCACCAGGAGCTGGTCCGAACTCTTCATTATAGAGTTTTCCGGTCTCCTTGGCATACGCAATGCTCTTGGCCATAGGACCGTAGTTTCGTCCGCTCAGGATCATAAACAGAACCATACCAATGGTAAGAAGAGCATAGAGGTTATAAGGGACCGAGCGCATGAAGAAGCTGAATTCGCTTATACCAAGGGCAGAGAAGCCTTCGGATCCCTTTACAATGGACATGACGGTGATTACCCAGCTGGAGATGGGTACCAGGATACATACCGGTGCTGCGGTGGAGTCCAGGATGTAGGCTAGCTGTGCGCGGGCAACACCATTCTTGTCGGTGATGGGACGCATGACAGTCCCTACTGCAAGGCTGTTGAAGTAGTCATCGATGAAGATGAGCAGGCCACAAAACCAGGTCATCAGAAGACTGGTTTTTTGGGTATGCAGCTTATCGGCAGCCCAACGGCCAAAGGCACGTGCAGAACCGGTTCTGCTGAGCATTCCTACCAAGCCGCCAAGGAGTGCGCAGAAGAGAAGAATGCGGATGTTCCATCCGTCATTCAAGGAATCTGCGAGCATGTCGGTAAGGTTCAGGATTGCTACAAAGGGATTTCCTCCTGCAACAATCAGTGTTCCTGAAAGAATACCCAGGAACAACGATACCATCACGTCCTTGGTAATGAATGCCAGGGTAATGGTGAGTACGGGTGGAATAAGACCCCAAATTCCAAAGCTTGCCATAATAGACCTCTCTCTAAGTAATATGGCAAGAGCATATCATGGTATTAGTTACAAAGTACAGAGGAATTCGTCAAATTAGTACAAATCTTTACAATTTGTTACTTAAATAACAAAACTACT
>CAZGOK010000619.1:0-1007 GCA_964527665.1 uncultured Sphaerochaeta sp. | reverse complement strand
CATACAGGTGTGCCATCTGGGAAGAGCGGATGTAGTCGGTATAGGAACCGGTATGGACAACCTTGACTTCAGCATTTGGATTGACTGAATGCACTCCTAGGAAAAAGCCACGGTCATAGCGTGCTGCATCACCACCGTCGACGGATCCTATGAGCCCGATGACATTGGTCCTGGTCCCGAGACCTGCAGCGATACCATTGAGGTATCCTGTCTGCTCACTCTTAGGGGTGTATGTGAACACATTCGGGATGCTCGTATCCTCGCCAGTGCCATAGGCAAAGATGACAGAAGGATGATTGGGAGCAAGATCCTTTACTATGTTTGCATACTGGGATCCATGGGCGATGATGATGTCATAGCCTTGGGCAATGAACTGCATGATGGAGGTCCCGGCAGCCACAGGGTTCTGCTTTTCACTGAGGCCGACAATAATATCGCCTCGCCTCTGCTGTACCTGCAGCAAAGAGGTGTACATGCTCTCAAACCACTGCCCGTCATCGACAGTGCTCTCGCCGATCAAGGCAATGCGAATCTTTTCATCAGAGGGTTTCTCCTTATTTGCTTGGGCAAACCCAAAAGAAAGAGAAAGCAGAAGAACCAAAAGCAACAACACTGTTTTTTTCATAGACAATTTCCTCACTACCCCAACTATAGGAAGAGGATGCCCAGGTTGTCAAACCGAAAGATACCATACGGGAACAATATTGTTCCAAGAGGTCTGTTTTTCTGACATTTCCCTGAAGAAAGTCATAATCAGGAGAGTTGGAGGAGATGGAAGATAGATGAAATGCTTCAGAGTCTTGATTGATCAAGGCCTTGAAGCATTTCTTTTATGTTTACTTATTTCTCTAGTTTCTTCCCCTACTCCCTCTGCCCTTCCTAGTGGAAGGTAGCAGGAGTAGGCTCGTCCTTCATGCACAGGTGCACAGCAGCTGTCTTGAAGGCAAGAGGGAGGGCCAGGATATTGGGATTCTCACCCACAAACTTCTTCTTGGCATCCTCGAGGG
>CAZGOK010000618.1:0-1009 GCA_964527665.1 uncultured Sphaerochaeta sp. | reverse complement strand
TAGCTCTATCTGCTGCTGTTGCTGCATCTCATTGATACGTATCTGATACTCCTCATGCTTTATCACCCCAGGTTCCTTTGGCCACCTCTTGAATATAACAGGAGCACCTTGTCTTCTAAGTCTTGCCAGTTCTCTTAATGAATCGAGTAGCATCCACTCCGAATCAACCAAGAAACCCTCAAAGCTCCTATTCCTATACCTGAACAAAGGCTTCTCATACTCCAGCTCTTCCAACCACTCCTTGGAAAACCAAAGAGGCCTGTACTTCAGAAGATCATCATCCATATGCACTTCTTGCAACTCCCAATGGAAGTTGCTGCTTGGCTTCCTCAGCTCCTGTGGAAGCCTGCCCCTTATCCATTGGTCTTCCAAAGGAAAATACACAGCAAGCCTGGAGTACGTCTCACCCCGGCTCATATAGTCGCTCACCTCTTCCAAATACCCATTGAACGACTTGAGATCCTTTGCCAGCTTCCCATCATCACCAAGATGAACTGACGCATAGAACCTCTTAGGATCTTTTTCTGTGCTAAATGGTTTGCCATGCCACACTACCCTATTCACACCCCAGGCGAACTGGGCATCTGCAACACACCTGAGGTCCTCCACCAGTTCCTCTGCCAGACCAGGAGGTGTATCGGGAGTCGGAACCCACCCATACACACAAGAGAACGTTTCACTTGATACGATAGGCTTGTCATGGAACGCTGCTGCAGAAGCAGCAAGTAGTGCAAAGTCAGGATCAAAGAGCAACGTCTCAGATTCAGGGATATCAACCAGAGCATACGCAGCCAATATATCAGTAGGAGCGCCATGACACTGTACCCTCGAAAGTGCACCTGCTTTGCTGCACATGCTTGCATATGGCTTATAGAAGTCAGATAGGACCCTATCAGAGATGATACAGCGATAATCAAACAGCATATCAGCATTGGTAGCTAGTTCTTGTACGTTTAGTGAATAGCCAAACCTCTTCTCAAAATCAGCAAAAAGACCATCATACGACAAA
>CAZGOK010000617.1:0-1013 GCA_964527665.1 uncultured Sphaerochaeta sp. | reverse complement strand
TTCTTGAAGATGTTCAGGTAGGAGACAAAGTCCCCATACTCGGAGTTGTTCAGCTTCTTGTGTGCAGAGCGCGAGAGGTCCTCTTCGCCGGGGGTGAAGAGGAACGGGTTCTTCGTCGAGAGGAAGGAGACTGCGATCAGCACCTCCTCCAGGACATCAGGGTAGTGTACCAGTGCCTCTACCAGGACACGTGAATGCCTGGGAAGCAGGGGGAACTTGCACATCAGCGACCCTACGGTGGTGAGACGGCGCTTCTCATCGATGGCCCCGATAAAACGCAGGGTATCCTCGGCACTGGTGATGGCGCTGTTCTTCGGGCGTGTGATGAAGGGGAAGTGCTCGTAGTCGTAGATGGCCAGGTCACTCATCCTGAGCACGACCTCACTGAGGTCGGTCCTGAGGATCTCTTCTGTGCCGTAGAGCATCCTGTCCTTGAAATCCTCTTCGCTGTAGAGGCGGTAGCAGACACCGGGGGCTGTACGTCCTGCACGGCCCTTGCGCTGGTCACAGCTGCTGCGGCTGGTAGGGAGGGGGACTAGAGAAGAGGTGAAGTCCTTCTGGTTGTAGAAGTTCATCTTCGCAATGCCGGTATCGATGACAGCGGTGATGCCGTCTATGGTGACAGAGGTCTCTGCAATGTTGGTGGCGACGACGACTTTGGTCTTGCCTTCGCTGGTATCATTGAAGACAGACTCCTGCTCCTCCTTGCTCAGGCGCCCGAACAGGGGGTAGATCTCAAGCATGTTTTCGGTATCGGCCATATATAGGGCGTTGACACAGTTGGTGATGTCGAACTCACCGCTCATGAAGACCAGGATGTCCCCCATCTTCTTGCGGGCCTGGTTCATGACGATCTTGGTGATCGCCTCGACCTGGTGCTCGAGGTTCTCCTGCTTCAGGGGGTGGTAGACCACCTCGATGGGCCATATCTTGGCATCGATGCTGATCACCGGTGCGTTGTCGAAGAACTGGCTGAAGACCTTGGTGTTGATGGTGGCACTGGAGATGATGAC
>CAZGOK010000616.1:0-1013 GCA_964527665.1 uncultured Sphaerochaeta sp. | reverse complement strand
CTTGCCTTCTCTTCGAGAAGTTGTTCCATCTTCCAGATTCTCTTATAAACCTGCATATGGTAGCGGTCGAGGTCTTGCCTGCTGATGTTGCAACCGTCAAGCCTGAGGGCCTGGCTGTACCTGTTGAAGGGGACATGCAAGGCATATTTCTTATAGAAGAAATCCCCGAGGAAAAGGTCCCCGACCTTGGTCTTTGGCAGGAAGCGTGCGACGGATTTGGCAGTCACTATGCTTTCCTCACCGGTGACCTTGTCCCTGACCGAGTATTTCACCATTTTGGCCTTGAAGCGGATCATCACATTGATGGTCTGGTAAAATTCGCTGACATCCTCGCCAAGCACCCTGACCTGCAGACCCGAATCCTCAAGCATCTTGATCTGCTCTTCGGTAAGTTCATATATCTTCTCTACGACATGGGTGCAGCCTGTAAGGTCCTTTTTGGTGTTGTTGATGGTCTTCTTGGCTTTGTCTTCTGCAGTATCAGTTCCAAGCAGAGGTTTGTCCCCATCCTGTCCGATTATTTGTGGATCTTCTGCAAAAAGGTCAAGGTCAGCGACTGTAGACTGTTCACACCTCACATCGGCTGTGCCGTCCAAAAGGGAAATGATGAGACCAAGCTTAGTCTCGAGCATCTCCTTGTCCTTGCTCATCTCATTGGTTTGCATGACAGACATCTTGAGCAGCGAGATGAGCTCTTCCTTTGAAGCCTTGGCAAGGAAATTCTCATCGGGAAGGGTGATAGCAGGACAGGCAGGACCCTTGTCCTGCTTGCTTTTGAGCTTTGAACCCAGTGCGATGATGACCGAACGGTCCTGATGGCTTACCTGAAACTTCATAGGAGAATAATATCATAAACCATCGGTTTTGTACAGCATTTAATAGCATTAAAAGATACTTTGGCTACAGATATTGTAATCAAAGTATCTTTATAAGACATCAAATTAGGATTTTCAGTATCAGGAGATCTTCACGTCTGCCCAGGGGACGAACTTGCGGAACACATCAATCCCATC
>CAZGOK010000615.1:0-1018 GCA_964527665.1 uncultured Sphaerochaeta sp. | reverse complement strand
AACAACAGGCAGAGAGTGGGATACCAACCCATTCCCTGCCCTGTTGTAATGAAAGAAAAACCTTCCTATTTCTTTTCTTCTTTATCTTTCAGTATCAGGTTGCGAACTCCTTCAACCGCCACCTTGATGGCAGAATCGGTGTCGTGGAACTTGGGGTTCTCCATACCCAAGAGCTCCCGCTCCTGGTTACCCACCACAAAGAAGGCACTGCCGCAGCGAGCCCCAAGCTTGGCTGCAACAACAAACAGCGCGGCACTCTCCATCTCGCTGGCAAGGACACCCAACCGTTTCCAAGCCTCCCACTTGTTGATCAAGTCATAGGAGACCGGCATCTCAGATGGAGAGTGCTGTCCATAGAAGGAGTCCTTGCACTGCACAACCCCGGTATGGCTGCGGTTTCCCAGACGAACAGCAGCATCAACGAGAGCTGTGACAACCTCAAAGTTGGCAACAGCAGGAAACTCGATGGGTGCATACTCACGACTGGTACCCTCCATCCTTACAGCCCCGGTGGCGATGACCACATCCCCACCGATGACATCCAAGGCTATGCCGCCACAGGTACCCATACGGATGAAGGTGTCACTGCCACACTTGAAGAGCTCCTCCATGGCTATGGAGGCAGAAGGGCCTCCTATGCCTGTGGAGGTCACCGATACCTTCTCCCCCTCAAGGGTGCCTGTATAGGTGACATATTCACGGCTATCGGCAACCAGATGGGCATCATCAAGGTATTTTGCGATCAGGGGGACACGCTTGGGGTCTCCAGGGAGGATGACATACCGCCCCACATCGCCTTCAGTAATATGCAGATGGTATTGTTTACCAGTTCCATTCATGTAATCAGACATAGTTGACTCCTCAGTAAAGCGTAGCATGCATCCTGCAAGGAAGCAAGAAAACATCATAACAAGAATTGACAGGTCTGTTTAGGAAAATTCAAAAAAATGATGCATTCACGTGCCCCTGTTTCAACTTCCGCTACGAGCAATTTGCAGAAGTAAGGGTAGTGCCCACC
>CAZGOK010000614.1:0-1019 GCA_964527665.1 uncultured Sphaerochaeta sp. | reverse complement strand
AGTAAGGATGGCGCTGACCCATACCGACTTGCTGCTCTCAGAGAAGGTCTACCCTTCAGACCTTTCTGGCGGGCAACAGCAGAGGATAGCACTGGCCAGGGCGATCGTGACCAATCCCCGGGTGATGCTGTTGGATGAGCCATTGTCCAACCTCGATCCCAAGCTGCGTGAATCTATGCGCTTTGAGATCAAGGAGCTGCAAAAGAAGTTTAACTTTACCATCATCTTTGTCACCCATGACCAGTCTGAGGCCATGGCTCTCTCCGACAGGATGCTGGTCATGGATCTGGGAAAGATAATTCAGGTCGGGGCCCCCCACGAACTCTACCAGAAGCCTGTCAATAAGTTTGTCTATGGGTTTCTTGGGCTATCGAACTTTCTTGAGGTTGTGGCTGAAAAAGGGAACGTCTATCCAAAAGGAGGCGCACATGTTGCTATTCCTTTTGAACTACCCGCGGGCATTGAAGATGGTGAGGGGTTGTTGGCTTCACGACCCAATGAGATAGAAATCTCACCTGTCAGTGGAAGTGGATACCCTGCAAGGATTGAGAAAAGGCTCTATATGACGTTTTGCATCGAATACCACATCACCATAGGAAGCCAGATTATCAGGGTCCACACCTCGCACTCCAATGTGTTCTCTGAAGGAAGTGATTGTTTTATCCAGTTCAAGAATCCCCGTTGGTATGCAACAGAGTCAGAAAGGATTGAGCAGGAGCGTCTTGAAAGGCAGGTTCTCTAGCTAGCCTGATACTTTCAAGTATGCAATGAAGCGCTGCATTCAAAAACAAGCGTGTACATCACCAGCATAATCACAACTACAAGCACGAGCACCCCCTAGCCGAGGTTATCAAACCTCGGCTAGGGGGTGCTTTAAAGGGTGCCCTACCGGCCTCTTTTAGTAGGCACCTCGGATATGGTGTGCAATTTTCTGTGTGTAGAAGGTCTCCAGCTTCTTGTGCAGCTCCGCTGACAAGGGAGGGATCGCTGATACTGCGGCATTGTCCAGAGCCTGGGAG
>CAZGOK010000613.1:0-1025 GCA_964527665.1 uncultured Sphaerochaeta sp. | reverse complement strand
CACCCGTACCTTCGATACAGATAATTCAGTATCTAAACTAACCATAGGAGCCAAGTGCTCCTTATCTGCCAAGGACAAGACCATACTCAAAGGCAATACGCTGGAAAATTCCACGGTGTTGTATGCCTATCAGAAAAGTAACATTCACTCGCCAGCGTTAGACACCGTCGTCGAATATTTTAAAGAGACTTTGATGCCCATGATTACTCCTTCGGTTCTCTTACGAGATTGGAGTCTGGAACGTTTAGCAGGTGATGCGAAACGAAAACAGTTCTACGTCAAGTTGTTGGAAAAGGCAGATTTCCAGATAGCTGATTTAGAGATCAAAAACAATAGTATTGCTGTTGATGATGAGTTGCTCAACAACCTAACCGAGCAAGGAGCACCAAGGGGACTTCTTGAGCAACGTAAGAAGGACAAGCATATTGTGACGAAAGAACTCTACTTTATGCATGAAACTACTCAAGGGGCATACCAAATCCTAGCTGAGGACGAATCTCAAGGTACTTTACGATACTTCGGGCTCGGAGGAGTGCTACAGGAGCTACTGGCAAGCTCTCATGTTGTTGCAATCGATGAAATAGAGTCCTCCCTCCATCCTGACCTCGCTACCTTCTTCCTCCAAATGTTTCTCATGAATTCCAAAGACTCACAGATACTTGCGACGACTCATGCCCAATACATAATGGAGCTAGATTATATGAGAAATGATATGATCTGGTTCTGTGAAAAAGATGAGACTGGTGGCAGCGAGTATTATAGCGCTCAAGATTTCAAGCTCCATAAAAATAACAACCTTGCGAACTTCTATCGAAGTGGTAAGCTCGGAGCGAAACCCATTTTGGGCAGTCCTCTATTACACAGGAATGAAAATGAGTAGGAAGCCTCTAAGAAAATCAATAGCTATCATTGGGGAAGGTTTGACCGAGTGGATGTACTTTGACCATATTAGGAAAAATCGAAGATATTCGTTTTCCTTGAAACCCGATCTTCCCAAACATGCAAGTTATATTTACATATTTGCC
>CAZGOK010000612.1:0-1026 GCA_964527665.1 uncultured Sphaerochaeta sp. | reverse complement strand
CTGTTGTGCTTAGGGCATATCCGGCAGGGGCCGTGTAGTTCCCTGCATGGTCTCCTGTGAGAGCATACGTGACGCTGATGGTCTTGCCTGTCCCCACTGTTTGGCTGTTATAGACGGCTGTAGCAACAAGGGCTACCTGCTCACTGCCTACGACACCTGCTGGATTCCCATCGCGGGTTACCCTAGCTGAGGGAGTCCCGTCGTAGGTTTTCGACGGTACTATCTGAGTATCGACAGATGTTGATACGGTCAGGGCCTTCTTCGTTATCTCCCCGCTTGTCGTGAGATAGGAGTCGGGGGCCGTATAGTTCGCCGCCTTTGTCCCGGTGAGGGAGTACGTCACCCTGATGTGCTTGTTGGTGCCCACCCCTGCATCCAGGTACTCCCCTGTTGCATTGACCGTAACATCCGAAGGATCATACAGGCCGGTGACATTGCCCTTGGTGAATGCAACACTGCCACTCCCGTCATATTCTTTCCTGATGGTATTGGTGAAATTGGGATCGCCTATGGTCAGCTTCCTGGGTGTTATCGTCCCTGTATTGATCGTTGATGCTACAGGGGCGAGGTAGTTCGCATTGGGATAAGTCAGTGCATAGGATACGGTTATGGCCTTGTTGGCACCTACTTCCTCGTTCCCATACGCTGCTGTGGCCTGTACAGTTACCGCACCCTGCTCAGTGGCAATGACCCCGCCCAGGGTCCCCGATTCAACACTAAGGCCGGCATTCCCATCATAGGTCTTGCTTGTGGTGGAGAACCTGGGCTCCCCTATGGTCAGCTGTCTTGCCGTGATCGCACCTGTGCCTGTGTAGTCGCCGGGCTTGGTGTAGTTGCCTGCACCAGAGCCTGTGATGCCGTAGGTCACCGTTATGGTCTTTGTCCCTATGTCGGGTAAACCACCGTAGGAAGCTTCTGCTGACAGGGTAACAATGTCATTTCCCACAACACCGTCAAGGTCCCCTGCTGCAAGGATAGGTATCCCAAGATTTCCGTCATAGGGCTTGTTTGTGCTAAAGCGTGTGG
>CAZGOK010000611.1:0-1031 GCA_964527665.1 uncultured Sphaerochaeta sp. | reverse complement strand
CAAAGAAGGGCAACTGCTCGCTGGTGACGATGCCTAACCAAGAAGCCGGCAACACCTCCGTCCTCGGCGGTTTGAGCTATGTAATCTCCAAGTTCACCAAGGACAAGGATGCAGCGTGGGATTTCGTGAAGTTTATAGCAGGGGAGCAGGGCAATACCATCCAGGCTGAGGAAGGCATTGATATTCCCGCCCTCAAGAGTGCCCAAAAGACCTATCTGCAGAACTTTGACAATCTGAACGTCGAGGTATACTTCCAGGCTGCCGAGAATGCCGTCCCCTTCCCAGCAGGGATAGACTTTACCCGTTGGTATGGGATAGTCACTGACAATGCTGCCAGGATCTTTGCCCAGGAAGTGACACCCAAGGTTGGAACCGATGCAATCCATGCAGGAATGCAGACAGTTTTGGACAAGTAGGACTAAAAGGGAGCCATGATTTTTAAGGGGGTAGTGCCGACAGGCTCTACCCCCTCTTCCGTTTACTTTTTATCGTAAGAGTTTAGCTAGCGTATGGCATTTTGTCTTGGATTTTAGATACTATTTTATTGTATCTTTCACCTTACAATAAGAGAGACCGTCCAAACAGGATTGGTCGGTCTCTCTTGTGATTACTAGGTACAGAACAGCTTAGATTTTGTAGTCGCCCGGCTTGATCTCGTTACCGAACTTGGCCTTGGCCTTCTCGATCTTAGCGATCTCAGCATCCCATTTCTCAAAGATGAATGCAGGGGCATGGGCGTCCATCTTCTTGAAGTAGAGCTTCGACCTCTCGAGCTTTTCAACCCACTTGGTACAGCGGAAGGTAAACTGGTAGGTGTACTCTGCCTCTGTGTAGTCGTAGTCGAGATGCTTCTTGAACAGGACTTTCAAATCCTTATAGAGGGGAATCTTTCCAGTTGGCGTATCAAAAGCCTCATACTCGTTGTGGATACGGCCCTCTGCCCAGTGCAGCCACACCTTCTTGGCAAGCTTGTCGTTACAGAACTTGCCATTCTCATCTCTGAGGAAGTAGTTGGTGGAGAATACCTTGGG
>CAZGOK010000610.1:0-1033 GCA_964527665.1 uncultured Sphaerochaeta sp. | reverse complement strand
GCTGCTGCATCCCTCCGGAAAGACTTGTGGGATAGTATTCTTCCCAACCCTTGAGTCCAACTGTTTCCAGTACCTCAAGAGCTTTCACATTCCTCTCTTCTTTGCCAACGCCACGAATCTTGAGCCCATATGCCGCATTTTCAAGTACGGTCATATGGGGAAGAAGCCCGTAGCTCTGAAATACCATTCCAAAGGTTTTCCTTCTGAATTGTATCATTTCATCAGAGCTCATCTTGGTAATATCTTCACCGTTGATCTCAATTGATCCTTTTGTTGATTTTACGAGTCGTATTAGAGCTCTGATGAGAGTGGATTTCCCACTCCCGGAGAGTCCCATCAATATATAGAACTCTCCTTTCTTAATCTCTAAGTTGATATCACGCATCCCAACAATACAGCCAGTTTCATTTTGAATCTCTTCTTTACTCTTGTTGCGAAGGTTTTCCTGAAAGATTCTTTTAGTATCCTTCCCATAGACCTTCCACAAGTTCTTGATGACTATTTGTGTATTATTTTCGTCTGTCATGTATATCCTCTTATAGTGCTTTCAGGGCACTCTTTACTTTGGCTGCAACATCAGAAGAGACCCATTTGGTCCACGTGGCTTCCTTGGTATTCAAGAACCAAATAGCCGTTTCCTGTGTTGACCAACCTTCGTTGTCCATTTTTGCCAAGAATTCATTATTCTCTGCAACAGTGGTTGCATAGGCTTTCAGAATCTCTACCACATCAGGGGCTTTTTCGAGCATGGACTTATGCACAAGTACATTCACGAGCGCCGGATCAAATTCACTTCCTTTGAGACGGACCATATCAAGTCGTCCAAGGACTGCAGTAGGTGCCCAGTAGTACCCAACCCATGGCTTTCTCTGCTTGAAGGAGCTGACCATAGTTGCTGCAATAGCTGTACCGCTACCTGCTATGTTCAGGTTGTATGTATCGCCAAGGTTATTGTCATTAAAAATCTTTTCTGAGATTTTCATCTGTGACCATCCGGCTACTCCACCTAGGACCTGTCCTTTTGAACGATCTT
>CAZGOK010000609.1:0-1034 GCA_964527665.1 uncultured Sphaerochaeta sp. | reverse complement strand
ATTTCAAGGGGTTGTTCTCAACCCATTCCATGCGATTTGTCAGCATGGAGCAGGCCGGTGATGACTACCTTCTGGTGAAGATGCATAGCCCTCACCCCATACGGTGGGAGGCTGGCCAGCATGGGGCCTTTACCCTGCCAGGCAAGAAGTTCAAGGGAAAATCATTCAGGGCATTCAGCCTTGCCAATGCTCCTGATGAGGCCATATATCTGATCGGGACGCGGACAGGGCAATCTCCTAGCGGATTTAAGAAAGCCCTCATGGAGATGCAGGAAGGCGACACTATCAAGATGCGCGGTCCCTTTGGCTGGTTTGTGGTGGAGGACGAAACCACCCCCATCGTCCTCTTGGCCACCGGCGTGGGCATCACCCCGATGCGCTCGCTGCTCTATGCCCTCAAGGATCAGACAAGCCGCCCAATACATCTGATCCATAGTGCTAAGGATTTTTATCTGTTCGCTGATGAGTTCAGGCAGCTTGCACAGCAGAACAAAGAGATCAAGCTCACCTTTGTCCCTGACCGGGAGGAGTTCAAGCAGGCCCTGACCGCCATTACCTGTACCTACGGCTCGGGAGCCTACTACTACGTCTCTGGCACCTTTGACACTATCCGATCAACACGCTCCCTGCTCAAGGACCTGGGGGTGAAGGGAAGGCGGATCATCTACGATCCTTTCTTCGGGTATTAGCAGCCCATCCGTTGGACTGGAGAGAAGAACTGCAATAGGCAATGATGGCGACAAACATACAAGAGACCTGCCTTCCGGAGGGAAAGCAGGTCTCTCTATGAAACAGAGGCGCCATCCTCATATCTTGGTCTCTTATTTGGCAAAGTCCTTGGGAAGCAAGGCGGCCGAATCCACATCTAGGAACCAGTGGCAGGAGGGGTGTGTCTGCAGGATCGAAGCCGGGCAGAGGTTGGTTACAGGGCCGGTCAATGAGCCTTGTACCGCAACAGCCTTTCTTGCATCGGGGACAGTGTTGATGATGTGCCTGCTCTTCATGATCTGGCGCACTCCCATGGAGATGGCCTG
>CAZGOK010000608.1:0-1037 GCA_964527665.1 uncultured Sphaerochaeta sp. | reverse complement strand
CAATCCCCCAGTTCCTGTCTATACTGAGAACTATGTCTCAGGCTTTTCTCTTGCCGCGGTGACTACGGAGCTAGGGGTGACTGGATATAGAAAGCTGTGGCTTGAAGATGGTATAGAACCGCTGACTACCACTACCAACGCTTTGGGTGTTTCAGTCTTTGAGGTAAAACTCTATTTCCTTGGGGAACAGTCTTCATCCATCTACAAGCCGGGGGCCATCTACACCATGGTCAGTGGAACCCTTGGTTCCTTCAATGTGGCAATGGCAACAACCAACCAAGGTATCTTTTTCAATTATATCCCCAATATATATGTCCCGATCGGAAACCAGACCATCCCCCCTGGCGGTGGACCTCCGCTGAATCCTCCTCTGGTCATACCTCCAGGAACACCAGCGTTGCCGTATGGAGATCCCCCACTGACGGTGGGGTACGGATTCTCAATCACTGATGAATCGGCATTTCTCTTGCCCAACGGATATCTTACCAGCAGTACTTCTATAGCAAATGCCAACCTGGTACTCAGCAACAGCGTAACAGGAACTACGTATGGGGTGGAGATACAGTTCTCCAAACTACCTGGAAGTACATCATTTGCCCTGCGTCCCACCGGCAATGCTTTGGGGTATCCCATCCCATACCAGCTTAAGTTCTTGGGTCAGACGGTGATAAAGGATGTACCCATCCCTTGGACCCCGCTTTCTGAGGGTGCAAACATCCAGAGTATCCTCATTACCGGCATCTCTCCCACTGTAGCTGAGGCAGCACCTTCTGGTACGTACAAGGATACCATCGTTGTTACGATCACCCCTGACGATTAGCAGACAGGACAAAGCTCCAGGAGAATTCTCACGCTTCTTGCATAAGTAGGTGAAAACTGTGTATTCTCATGGTGAAAACTTGGAGGATCATACATGTTTGACATCGACTACGCCAAAACCCCGGTAACGGATTTCTACGGAAGCAACTGCTTTACAGAAACGGAAATGGGCAAATACCTCAGCGACCCTACAATTAGGGAACTTAAAGAGGTCCAGC
>CAZGOK010000607.1:0-1037 GCA_964527665.1 uncultured Sphaerochaeta sp. | reverse complement strand
TTTTATTTAACTACTGTTGTCAAGTCCTAAATTCAGAAAATCGTACTTTACATTATTCCTAAGTTTTGTTGTATGAATTTGTGCATTTCAAAGGAAGCTACCCTATGGCTTGCAGTTTTTGAGGTTTGTGCTAAAATTTAGACAAGAATATTAAGCCAGTTTCTTTTTGGTTCTGGAAGAGGTGGTTGCAGCTGCCTCTTTCTTTTTACCCTTATCTATCTCCTCCATTCGTAGTCTGGTCATTTCTGGCAAGTAATCAATCAAACCTTCAAGTTTATGATATCGCAGTTTCTTCTTGAAGGATTTCAATCCTTGCTGTTTTGTAAACTCATAGATATCTTCGCTTTTGACCAAGATGTAGCTAAGTTGTATCATTTTCTTCGCCACAGCAACCGCAGCAACCTGCTTGCACTTTCCTCTAGACCTCAGATCGTTGTATTTTACTGAAAGAGGATTATGGGCAGACTTGCGGGCAGCGGACCAAGCAGCCTGGATGACATTTCGTCGGATGCACTTGTTCCCCATGTGTGAGATATGGCCCTTGCTTACAACATTGCCAGAATCAAATCTCCGCTCCGCAAGTCCCACATAGTTCACATAGCTGTCCGGAGAGTCAAATCGGGATCCATCATTGAGGTAGGCTATCTGCGAGGATGCCGTCATCAATCCCACCCCAGGCAGTGAGAATAAGGAAAGGGCTTGGAGGGGATGTGCAAAGCAGATATCCCTCAAGGTTTGCTGACATTGTTCCATCTGATTGGCAAGTAGCACTAGCTGATCAGAAATCATGATAGCCTGTTCAATGGCTATGGAAGCCTCGCACAGGTATTCGTTGGCCAATCCCAACCGTTTCTCTTCCACCTTGAGCTCGGATTTCTTAATAAAGGGAAATCCCATCGAGTTGAAGAGGGCGTGTAGCCTGTTCACCAGCATGGTCTGTTCTTCTGCCAGAAACACCTCGAATGTGACTGCGGCCCGCTCGGCCTGCTCTGTTATCGTAGGAATGGACACCACCGGCCACTCATCCCTTGGCATGT
>CAZGOK010000606.1:0-1038 GCA_964527665.1 uncultured Sphaerochaeta sp. | reverse complement strand
GAAGGTCATCCATCACCAGGTACCGCTTCACCTCCTTCAGGCTCTCCTGTGCATGGCTGATCCATGGTCCGGTAAAGGTGGCGATGTTGTCCTTGTTGTAGAAGGCGCTGTCCGCGATGAAGATGCTGGCGACTTCAGTAGTCTCCTCGGCATCCAGCACCTCCTTGAGGGCCGTCATCCCCTCGATGATGGTCTTCTTGTCGCTGGAATTCCCGTCCAGTGTCTTCATCGCCACAGGTATGCCCATGGCGTTAACGATCAGCAGCAGCGCCCAGCGCTTGAGGTCTGTCCTCTTATCCTTTGCGTGCCCATGGGTTATGTGCAAGACGGCAGGATCGGCACCTGCGGTGTTGTATTCCCCCGCCACGGAAAAGTTGCTGGTATCCGCATGCAGATAGGCCATATCGATATCCACAAGTTGCCTGAGGTGCTCCATGACCTTTGTGAAAAGCTTGTCCTCCCCGAATTTGGCGATGGCATCGAGAGTCTCACCCATAGTGTACTCGTTGAAATATTCCGCCCTGGCACTGGGACCGAAAATGAACTGGACATCCAAGTCCCTGAGCAAATCCGTGTACAGGTACAGGGGTGTGCGGGCTGTGAGGCAGTCGCACACGAAGAGCAGGATACACTGGCCATGGGTGACCTCATGATGGCGCCTCTTGGGGAGCAGGGTGTCAAAGAACTCGAAGAGCTGGTATTCCTTGAAGAAAGCGCTGAGGATCGGGTAGTGCTTGAAAGAGAGATGGGTGTTTTTTTCCGCCTTGATAACCTGTTGCATGGGGCCTCCTGAAAATGACGTAACTGCTTATAATGCAATCATATAAAGTCATTTTTGTCAAGAGTTAAGCCTATATATTGCAACAAATTAATCCTAATCAAAGGAACAAAAACAGCATATTTTTATCATCGTAGAAAGCAAGATAAATACGTTTTCATGAGCGTATAAAAGGCCCCTCAAATAATGAGGGGACGAGGGTTAAATGCTGCCTGTTGGGTTAATTCAGAAAAGTGAAATATTTAACTGCCGAAAGTGGG
>CAZGOK010000605.1:0-1039 GCA_964527665.1 uncultured Sphaerochaeta sp. | reverse complement strand
ACCCTGTTTTCAAGACAAGGCCCACGGTATGATTTAGCAAGGTTGGACTGACCAACCGCTGTAACGAACAAGAGTAAGAATATCACCAAAATAAAGGACTATTTCCTATGAACAAGAAAGTACAAGAGTGGCAAGAGCTCAAGTTTGGCATGTTTATCCATTTCGGACTCTACTCCCTGGCAGGAGGGGTCTGGAAAGGAGAGAAGATCAAGCGGGGATACTCTGAGCAGATACTCTCCCATGGATACCTCCCACAGGGAGACTATGAGAAGCTTACTCAAGAGTTCAGCCTAGAGAAGTTTGATGCAAAGACCATAGTAGCGCTGGCAAAAGAGGCCGGAATGACCTACCTGGTGGTTACCACCAAGCACCATGACGGGTTCTGTCTCTACGACACAGCAACCACTGATTACAAGAGCACCAATGCTGCTTGCAAGAAGGATATCATCAAAGAGCTCAGTGATGCCTGCAAGGAGCTGGGCCTGGCCTTCGGCATCTACTACTCCTGGATAGATTGGCACTTCCCCCTGGCCCTTCCCATAAGTGCACACAACAGTGATGCCATTCCAGAGGCACACCAGGCCTACAACATCGCCCAGCTTACCGAGCTGCTTACCAACTACGGCCCCATATGTGAACTCTGGATGGATATGGGCGCCCCAACAAAGGAGCAGTCGGAAGAGGTGTATGAGCTCGTACAGAAGCTTCAAAGCCAGTGCATGATCAACGGAAGGATCTGGAACGACTATGGCGACTTCCTTACCATGGGGGACAACAAGCTCCCTACAGTAAACCTTGATGTCCCTTGGCAGACCCCCGCCTCCATCTACCATGAGACCTGGGGCTATAGGGCATGGCAACAAAGAGGGGACAAACATGATAAGATAGAGGAGCTCTCCAGTACAGCAAGACAGGTAGTAGCCGAAGGCGGCAACTACCTGCTCAACATCGGCCTTATGGGTGATGGTTCTGTCGAACCCTTTGAACAAGAGGTTCTCCAGGGGATTGGAAGGAGCTTGGAAGAGGAGCCTCTTACAAG
>CAZGOK010000604.1:0-1040 GCA_964527665.1 uncultured Sphaerochaeta sp. | reverse complement strand
GTTGTCCAACGGCTAGTTCATCCATTGTCATTGCCATGTGTATCCCTCTCAATATTTGAAGTAATGCATATATAAGTTAGTCGAAACAAACAAATAAGTCAATGGTTTTTCTATACATTGGCAGCTGTCACCTAACAAGGATGACAAAAATGGGGATGCATGATAGGATAGGGCATGCAAAAATCCGGAGAAGACTACCTGGAAGCTGTTTTAGCGATTCGCCAGGAGAATGGTAGGGTGAGGACTACTGATGTAGCCCTTCGTCTTGGTGTCTCTAAGCCCAGCGTAAACAGGGCGATGAAGATTCTCATGGCCGATGGGTATGTCCATCAGGAGACCTATGGTGAGATTGAACTGACGGAAAAAGGGGAGATAAAAGCCTCCCAAGTCTATTTTCGCCACAAGACACTGACCACCTTTCTCAGCGAGATGCTTGGTGTCGATCCTAAGGTGGCTGAAGAGGATGCTTGTCTCATCGAGCATGACATTTCCAGCGAGACGATGGAGAAGCTTGCCATCTTCATGCAGATGCACGCTAAGAAAAAAGAGTGACCTTTCGTATGTGCTAACATTCGTGTTGTTTGAAATACAATTTTGCCACTGATATATAAGGTGGCATTTTTTGTGCCCAAAACACGCTGAAAACAACAAAACCCTTTGCTTGTGAGAAGACTGGCCTGCCGTGTATACTTAAGTTATAAATGACTTTAGGAGGTCAGTATGAAAAAAACATTACTGCTATTCGCCGTTTTGGCACTCCTTATCCCCGCTTCCATGTTTGCATCAGGTGCAAAGGAAACGGTTGTGGATGAGAACGCTCCCGTAACTATCCAGTACTGGACACATGAGGACCCTGCAAGGACCCAGCTCGAGACTGAGCTGATCGCAGAGTTCATGGCCAAGTATCCCAACATCACCGTTGTCCGTTCCACTCAGGCATCTGTGAAGCAGATTGAACTGGTACAGACAGCCTTTGCTGCAAACCAGGGACCTGACATGTTCAACCTGCCCATCGAGAACCAGTATGCGTATATCTCCAA
>CAZGOK010000603.1:0-1041 GCA_964527665.1 uncultured Sphaerochaeta sp. | reverse complement strand
GGCTCCTTAGATCCCGAACATCTCCCATCATAAAGAAAAATACATAGGATACATGTACGTGTTGTAGCGAAAAATAATCATACCAGAAAGAAATGATTTGCGAAAGTAGGTGGGATGGTAAACATATTTGTCTTACTGGCAATATATTACACTTAACACACATTCTTTTTCAAACCCTGTTGACAAGAGTTTGTATTTACCATATTGTAGGGAAGCAATTCGACGCAGGGTGGAGCAGTTGGCAGCTCGTCGGGCTCATAACCCGAAGGTCGTAGGTCCGAGTCCTACCCCTGCTAAATAGTTGGTCTGATGAATGGACTACCGATTGTGCAAAAGCACACGGTAGGACGGCGATTCCTGATTCTACCAAATTTTTGGCAACTTGTTGAGGCGACAATGGTCGCACAGCGGGTTGCCTTCCTTTTTTCTAAGGGACAACACCAATTTTTTCTGATCAGGAATAGATTCTGATCAATCCAATGAACGCACCCCTTTCGGAGTGCGTTCATTCGTTATGGGTACTTGAAAAGTCAGAGACCTAACGAATTCACCAGAACACCTGAAGTATCGGTCACCATTCTCCAGGTCTCAATAGTGAGACTCTGCCATGCATGATTAGAGCGTAGGTGATGTTTGTCCCAAGGGAAGAAACCCCTGTTCAGAGTATGTTCAGCCATGTATGAATTCTCTTCTTGATGATAGCTAAGAAATAATCGCTATTTGTGACTTTATTGTACAAAAGCTCAAGTTGCCTATACTCTGTTACAAGATTCTGATAAAACTGCCTATATTATCGAACACTATTCGTTGAAAACTGCCTATATTCTTGCCCAAGAATGTACCAAGTTCTGACATTGGGTTAGGAGTACTTGCATTCTGGCTTCGCTCTAATACCACCTCTTTGCTTTTCAAATGAGTGTGGAACACAATCCTGCTAAATTGACAGGACATCTTATCCTATTCTAGCCTTGAAATATAGCTTGCAGTAAAGTGCTGGGGGCTTATACTGAAAAGGGCAAAGGCATCATTGCTTGAAGCGAT
>CAZGOK010000602.1:0-1043 GCA_964527665.1 uncultured Sphaerochaeta sp. | reverse complement strand
GAACAGTTCCTGCTTGCCTTTATGTTCATGGATACTTGTGAGCAAACGGACTATCTCTGGGGTAAGCAGTTTTTCCGGGGCATTCTGATAATCAAAGACTTTCATAGATAATCTCCATCATTCTCTAATAATATACATCATTATTACCATAAATGATGGAGATTGCAAGGAAATGACGATGATTTACTGTGATTTTCCCTAGATCAGAAAGAATATCAGAGTGATGCTTGTCTTGAAATAGGTCCTGCTAATTCATGCTATGAGTATATTTTTCAAAATGAAGTCTCCCTGTATCTATGCTATACTCAACTATACATATTCATGATGACTCGATTACCAATGAATACATAGTTTTATTCTGATGGGAAGTAACAATCTTCTAGGGGACAAACATGCTGGCAGAAAATACTGAATTATGGAATGAGTTTCTAAGAGTCTGGCCTATTTCAAGAATAGAGACAATGACGATTGATGATTACACAAACGTAGGGTCTAAAGACACTTTCACCTACTGGATTGAATCAAAACTTGACACCCTAGGATCTATTTGGGGTGGATCATCATTCAAATTCGGGGTGTATAATCGTAATGATAAGAAACCAATGGCCGATGGTAACGGTCGCTCGTATTCTGATGAGTATGCCTGGTACTCAAAATATGGGACAACACCTGAGGAAGCCTTTGGAAACGTAAGAGGGCTCATCCTACAGGTAATAGCACATGTACAATCTAATAGTATATCTGACATAGATCAAATAAGTCTTGGCAATGCTTATAAATGGAAGATAGCCTCCTTGTATCAGGATAGAAACAATCCCAGTATTGCCTTGGTATTCTCCAAAGATGCTCTGCTGGTGAATGTTGAAAACTCATCGAGTTCAGCTTCATACTCAGATCTATACACCCAGTTGTTAGCAGATAAAGAGGAAGAGGAATCACTTTTTGATTACTCGAAAAACCTTTGGTCCACTTATGCTAAGCAATTGCGTTTTTGGAAAATATCACATGGAAAGATAGATTTTTCTACTATTGAACGACAAGAC
>CAZGOK010000601.1:0-1043 GCA_964527665.1 uncultured Sphaerochaeta sp. | reverse complement strand
CCATTGCCCTTCCTATTTCATTACACTCCAATTTGCCTTGCCCTCTTCTCCATCTGTTCTCTCATTGTTTTAATGAGAGAATCTTTCATGGGAATACCAGGGAGCAGGGCAATCCTCTCCAATGCCTGTAAAACTGAGGCACTCATCGAATCGAGCAACTTTTCCATGTAGGGTCTTCCAACGTGAGCCTCCTCTCCAAGGAGGATGAAATGATCTCTCCTGATATGGTCAATACGATATTCACCACCTATCCTCATGGATAGCTTAGACGAAAGATCCTCATAGACAGTGGTAGAGACAAGGTCGTATAGGGGGGCAAGTGTTGCCGATCGGTTACTGTCCTTTCCCCGTACAGGATAGAGGAAAGAGACATTCTTTCCATGGGCATCACAGTTCCCTATCAGGAAATTGAATATAGCCAGAGACAAGAGTGTCCGTATCGCAAGTATCGGTATACCCGTATGGGCGTTTACCAACGAAACTATCTGCGAAAGGCCTGGACCACCGTCAGATTCATACTTACGGTCAGGCATTATGCCAAGTGCCTGGCAGGCATCTTCCTGATGGATGCATTTAACACCTTGAGGGACTCCTGGTATGAGCTTACGATCATACCTCTCGATCACATAGAATGGAGTCTCTTCAAGGAAAAACAACTCTGTCCGAGGCACAGGAAGACCACACAATAGAGCTACCTGCATGCAAACATACTCATTAACTGCAAGGTCAGGATAGGGTTCTCTTGAGGGTTTTAGAATATGTGTCGAAGGAGCACCATCAAGAGGGAGATACCAAATGCCCTCAAAACGAGCAAGCGGAAGCTTTTGCTGAGCTCCAGCCAAGGAAAGCCGAAGATTAGATGCACCGGTGAGAAACGGACGACGATTCATCCGTTCAACCATGGCAGACAGATCAGTATTCCCTAACTTTTGGTATCGACTTCCGCAGGTTACTGATTTCAAGTCCACTAGAGATGCATTATATGCATTCTCATTGATGAGAGATACAGAACCTGCACACTCTCCACCCAATGCATCGAGAAG
>CAZGOK010000600.1:0-1046 GCA_964527665.1 uncultured Sphaerochaeta sp. | reverse complement strand
TTGTTCTTCTCAAGAGCCTTGATCGTCCTTTCAACTCGCAGTTCCTGGTTCTTTAGTTTGTTCACATCCATCGTGGTTTCTCCCTTCGGTATAGGATACCCCAAATGAAGTGGTTTCTGCAAGAATGGGTTTGCAACCCCAGTACCAGTGTTTCCTTCAGGTATACCCACAAATATCTTTGTGATAGCTTTACATCTGTAGGCCTATATATGATACTGACCATAAGAGGTGATTTATGGGAAACACCTACTTGTAGCGTCTATAAACAACTCGTTAAAACGGAGGATTTAGTGTCATATTACCCAAACAAAATAACCAGACATGCCTTTTTTGGTATGAGCAGGGCACCAACTGTCTTCAAAAGCCTTGAATCAACGAAAGCCATATTTTTCAGACTGCGGTCTATTGTTTTATGGTGAGATAGGGAATGCAGTGAATAGTATCAATGGGGAGGACCAAATGGAGATGCCTATAAACGAGAATGATAAGGCGCATGAGGTGTTGTTTGAAAAGATTCTAGATGTCTATGGAGAATTGAGGATCCAGTGTGATGCCGACTATAGAGGGCGAGTTTTTGAACACAGCCATAGATTGATCAGAAAATATGGTGGACCAAAATATGTGAGTGAAATGAGACTTATGGGATTTGAAGGGAATGCAGAAGATACCCAGGAGAGCCATGCGTTTGAATGAAGATGGCAGACGTATTTGGTGGCGAGTTCTTTATAGGGGAGTCTCTAGACAAAAGGACAACCATAGCATTGGCTGAAGCCGCATTAAAACAACGTGGCTTCACAGGTGTGAGCGAGCTGGAATTGGTAGGTATAAGGAAGATCATTGATGGGGATATGGATGAAATCGTATTTGGGCGGGTTCCTGACTGTATGATAGAGGAACAAAGAGCCAAGAAATTGCATGAACAAGTATCCAAAATCCTTAAGGGTTATGAAGAACTACAAGAATAGAGTTAGCCATATTCGATTTACCGTCTGGGTACTAGGATTTCTTATATAAGTTGCATCCTGAGCCATTCAATCGTATCCTAT
>CAZGOK010000599.1:0-1048 GCA_964527665.1 uncultured Sphaerochaeta sp. | reverse complement strand
TACAGGAGCTGGCTCCAAAGTATAAGAAAAGGCCAGCCATGAAGGATGAGATTCGGAAGGTGGGGTTGTTGTAAGACCAGGCTTCTGTTTGAAAAAAGCATCCTTACTGTACCAATGTGCAGTAGGGATGCTGGCAAAGAGAGAAAGCCCAAGCTCCTACCGCAGAGCGGTAAGGCTCTTGGGCTTTCCTTACACATCATACCAAAGCTAAGCAAAGCATAACCACAGGATTGGACCAACCGAAAGATTTCGACTCCATTTCGGGGGAAAACTCTGGTATTGATGTAAGGGGTGTCTCAGAAGTCTCTCTTGTGTTTTTGTCACAAAATATGTATATATAGTGTGACAATAAAAGAGGGCTTCCAATGGTAGAAAAAACAATAATGGCACAAATTCACAAGCTTATTTCCGATAAGAAGCCCGGCAGTGTTTTTACAGCACGGGATTTTCAGAATATTGCTGACAGTTCAGCCATTCGCCAGAGCCTCAAACGTCTTACAGAAAATGGCACTATACGTCGCATAGCTCACGGTATATATGATAAACCGGTGTTCAGCCCCTTCCTCAATGAATTTGAAGCTCCAGATATCTACCAGACAGCGCAAATTCTGGCTCAGAGTAATAACTGGACTATCGCACCGAGTGGCAATATCGCACTCAATATATTGGGACTTTCTACGCAAGTAAGTGCTAGTTGGTCTTTCGTAAGTGACGGTCCGTATAGAAAGTACACAATTGGGTCCAGCACTATAGAATTCAAGCATCGGGCAAACAGGGAGATTACCGGCATGTCTGAGAAAACGGTACTCATTATCCAGGCACTTAAAGCGTTGGGAAGGGAACGGATAACAGATACCCATTTTGCTATACTACGAAAGCAGCTGACAACCAACGAGAAAAAGAGTCTGCTGGTTGAATCCCGTAATGCTTCTGCATGGATTATAGAAGCAATAAAGAAAATCTCAGCAGAGATACCATGTACAAAATAGCGAAATTGCCTGTTGTGACTCGTCGGGCATTATTCCGTAATACCGCAGCAAAAATGCAT
>CAZGOK010000598.1:0-1049 GCA_964527665.1 uncultured Sphaerochaeta sp. | reverse complement strand
ACTGGACATAAATCTATCACTAGCAGAAAAGAGGATTGTTTTATGAAAAAGGAAGAGAAGAGAAAGGTGAAAGGACCCTTGGGGTGGTATTTTAACTTCAACTTGCTGTACAGAATTCTCATTGGATTGGTTTTAGGTGCTATACTTGGCCTTGTATTCAAGGAAAAGATCTTGTGGATCTCCCCGTTCGGGGCCTTGTTCGTCCGGTTGCTCAAAATGATCATGATGCCCATCATCCTTTCTACCATCATTGTAGGTGCATCATCGGTAAGCCCGGCAAACCTCGGCAAGACCGGAATCCGGATCATCGTCTTGTACCTGGTGACCTCGGCCTTCGCAGTCCTTATCGGGCTGGGAATGGGGGCTATCTTCAGACCGAGCGCTGACCTTGCAATCCTTGCAGTCGACGCCGCAGGCAAACAGGCGGCAGCTGTTCCTCTTTCAACAACGCTGATCAACATCGTTCCGACCAGCTTTGCACAAGCGGTTGTCAATGAGAATGTCCTGCCGGTCATATTCTTCTCACTGCTGTTTGGCATCGGCATCTCCTACCTGCGTGTCTCTTCCGATGAACGCTCTAAGAAACTTGGGAATGTGGTGTTTGATTTCTTCGACGGGATTTCCACCATCATGATGAAAATGATCGGTGGCATCATGGAATATGCGCCCATAGGCGTAGTAGCCCTCGTAGCGGAGGTCTTTGCAAAGAACGGTTCAAAGGTAGTGGGGTCCTTGGGTATTGTCACCCTCGCAACCTTCACCGGCTATGCCATCCACATCGTTGTCGTGTACTTTGGTATGCTTGCACTGAGCAAGCTCAGCATCAGGACCTTCTTCCGTGAAGCAAAAAACCCGCTCATTACCGGCTTTGTCACCCGTAGCTCGAACGGAACCCTGCCCATCACCATCAAGGCTGCTGAAAACCTCGGGATCAAGAAGGAAATTTACTCCTTCTCCCTTCCCCTGGGTGCAACGATCAACATGGATGGTACGGCGATCTACCAAGGAGTCTGTGCTACATTCATCGCCCTCAGTGTAACAGGACAAGG
>CAZGOK010000597.1:0-1050 GCA_964527665.1 uncultured Sphaerochaeta sp. | reverse complement strand
TCAGCATGTACATCACTGCACTCCAGACAAAATACCGCTCGTTTGCCCCCACCCATACGATTACTGACCAACAAGTGTTTCTGAACCATGCCAGTATCTTTGAAGGTGAGAGAACGTATTCCCATACAGTGGCTTTGTATGACTTTGACCAGAGCAGCATTGACAATACTACGAGTATTCTCGAAGCAAATGCTATCAGGGGCATACAGTACACTGACAAGGACCTTGTGCTACTAGACATTGAGATGGGAAGCATAGACCTCCTGATACTCAATCCGGCCAGTTCTGGCTCAGACAGCTTTTCCCTTTGCATGAAGGTCAGGGCCATCAAGAACATGTTTGAATTCCCCATTCTCATGACAACAAACTACTGCTCATTCTTTGGCATACAACAAGGCTATAATGCAGGCATCAATGATTTTATCATCAAACCCTACTCCAGTGCTGAGCTTGCAAACAGGGTTCATTCATTGATGCAGCAGAGAACCATCTACGACAAGAACTCAGAACTCATGGTTTCTGATAAAGAAAAAAGGACCTTCCTTTATTTTATCACCCATAATATCAACAGCCCGCTGACATTGATCTTGAACCAAGTTGAAGATCTCATTTCTTCTGAGCATATCCCTGCTGATTTGTTGGAACAGATTGAGGAAATCGGCCAAGCAGCTGATGAGATAAACCTGCTGATTCAAAACGTACTCACATCCTATAAGTTGAATGATGGATATTTCATCTGCATGCCCCAGACTTTTCATATTGCAGAGATTTTCACCTTACTGCAGACAACTATTGAACACAAGGTTAAAGGTAAAGGGCAAACGGTTGTATGGGACATACACGAGTTGCCCCATACCATAACCTACGACAGGACATCCCTGTGGGGGATACTCAACAATCTGCTTGACAATGCAAGCAAGTTTTCGCCTCAATCATCTCAAATCACCTGTATCACCAGAATATACGACACCAATCTTCTCATTCACATCAAAGACCAAGGACCTGGGATTCCCCCTGCTGAAGTTCCTTTTCTGTTCAACGCTACAAGGA
>CAZGOK010000596.1:0-1052 GCA_964527665.1 uncultured Sphaerochaeta sp. | reverse complement strand
TTGCTGCCTGCCTTCTGGTGCAACATGTCTATGTTCTGGGTATACAGAGAACGCATGTATCCTTTGGCTTCCAGTTTGGCAAGGGTCCTATGCACGACATTGGGCTTGTAGTAATCCAAGTGATACCAGTACTCCTTCGCCCAAGCATAGAATACATCAGGATGCTGCATAAAGAAGGCGATGCTCAGGATATGCTCAACATCAAGGCCTTCCCACTGCTTGGAATAGATGCCTTGGGAACTGCGAAAATCAGGGATGCCCGAAAGCGTGGAAACCCCTGCCCCAGTAAAGACGGTCATTCTCTTTGCATGGAGGATCAGGGGCTTGAGTATGGAGAACTTCTTTTCAAACTGTTGGAGAGTTTCAGAATTTGTTTTCATATGCTTCTAGTATACAGCATTAAAGCCTTATAGGATATGCTATTCAATAAGGGTCCCCGTATAGGTGTTTCCCTTCAAGGCTGTAAGTCGCACGGTGACGATGCTACCAACAGAAGGACTGCCATCGAAGACGACCATTTCATTGTGTTCTGTCCTTCCCAGCATCTGGTTCTTATCGTTCCTGGAAACAGAGCTGACCACTACCTTGGCTATGCCTTGGGAGCGCTTGGTCTTTTCACGTACAAAGATTGCATGTTGAAAATCAATAAGGTCGGACAGTCTTTTTCCCCTCACCTCTTCGGAGACCTCTCCGGGGAAGGTGACAGCGGCTGTCCCTTCCCTGGGATTGAAGTAGTACATGAACGCTTCAATACACCCCATCTCATCGAGGGCTGTTATGGTGTCCTGATACTCCTCTTCAGTTTCGGAAGGGAAACCTACCATGACATCGGTGGCAAAGGTTGCAGAGGGTATCTCCCTCTTGATGGTATCCACCAAGGAAAGGAAACGTTCGCGGGTATACTTGCGATTCATAAGGCCCAGGATTCGGGTATTTCCACTTTGCATGGGGATGTGCAGGTGCTTGGCTACCTTACTCTGGGTCTTGATGACTTTGATGAGGTCATCGGAGAAGTCCTTGGGATGGGGGCTTTCAAAGCGTATCCACTCGAT
>CAZGOK010000595.1:0-1055 GCA_964527665.1 uncultured Sphaerochaeta sp. | reverse complement strand
ATGCTACACTATTCACCATTCAGGAAAATCCTGTAGACCCCACTGTATTTCCTCTTCCACCCACCATGTTCCCTCTAGAATTGAAAATGGAACCAACGCTCTACAACTTCGCCCTCACCCTCTCCCAGCCAGTCTGGACCTGGGGCAAGCTGAAGAACGGGGTGGCTATGACTGAGAAGCTGGTGGAGATACGCCAGAGGCAGCGCTTCGCCTTGCAAGAATCCTTGCTTGCAGAGCTACAGAGCCGTCTCTATGCCCAGCACTATCTTGGCACTATGGAGGATCTGCTCGGGCAGCAACTCCTCGATGCAGAGGCTATGGTGAGCTTGGTGCGGGAGGCCTTTGCCAATGGTATGGCCCTAGAGGAGGATATCCTCTCCGCCCAGGTCTTTGCCAGGCAGCTTGCTTTGGCCAGGGTGCAGGTCTCCCAGCAAAAACAGAAGCAGCGGTCGGCCATTGGGCGGCTTTGCAATACTGACCTTCTCTCCAGTGACCAGATCCTTTGGACCCCTGATGAACAGCATCTACGCACCATGCTCGGCTATGACTTGAAGACCCTCCAGGCGATGGCTACAGGAAAGAATCAGGAGCAGGTGCGCATAGCCACCCTGATGGGTGAACTTGCCGCACTCTCCACCTCGCTAGCACAGGGGGACCTCTACTGGAAGCCCGATATGGCGATGCAGGTCTCCTTGGAGTATGGGGGATCGAAGTTCCCCTTCATCGAAGATGGTTGGAAGGATAAGGATGACTATACCTTCAATGTGTCGGTGGGAATGAAGACCACCATCTGGGATGGGGGCAGGAAGTTCCATGAGGTAAGGCGCGCTTCCATCAAGGAGGGTCAGGCCGCCCTTGATATGGACCAGGTCTACCAGGGCTTGAAGGCCCAGGTGGAGGAGGCGTACCATACGATGCACCTCGCCCATGAGAACTTGGAATACCTCTATCTGAAGGAGACTTCCGCCAAGGCTCAGGAGACACAGCAAGTACTGGTCTTTGACAGTGGCTATGGATCAGAGCATGACTTGCTCAAGGCAAAGCTTGCACTGCTG
>CAZGOK010000594.1:0-1057 GCA_964527665.1 uncultured Sphaerochaeta sp. | reverse complement strand
GTCCTTGCCATTGGGGAAGGTGGGGGCATCAATGGTAAGCTGTTTCTGCTTTATCGCACCGGTATTGAAGGTGGAGGACACAGGGACCAGATAGTTTGAAGCTCCGGTTCCGCCCAATTCGTAACTCACAGTTATGGACTTTCCTGTCCCTACATTCTTGTTTTCATAGGTCGCTGTAACCGTCTGTATGTTTACTATAGCTGTTTCAGCAGGAAGAACACCACTCAGGGTTCCTGCGCTTGCAACTACTGTAGTGGTCCCGTCATACTCCCTTGTGCTTGGGAAGGTGGGGAGATCTATTGTCAGCTGTATTGGCTTTATTTCTCCTGTACGGACAGTGTAGGGAACTGGGGCGAGGTAGTTTTTGGCATGGGTGCCATCCAATGTATAGGTAACCGTTATGGCCTTGTCCGTGCCGACGTTCTTGTCCGCATAGGAGGCTGTGGCACCGATTGTTACCGTATCATTTACGAGGATCCCGATCGGGCTTCCTGCTGTAAAGGTAGCAGTAGCGATGGTTCCGTCATAGACCTTGGTAGAGGTTGTAAAAATAGGAGAGTCTATTGTCAGCTGCCTGGCCTTGATTTCACCTGTATCTACGCTATACCCATCAGGCTTGATATAGTTGCCGACATCACTGCCTCCGCTGAGCATATAATGGACTGTGATTGTCTTCCTTGCCCCTGCATTGGCATTATCATAGGAGGCATTAGCTGTCAGCGTTATGTCGTCATCCACACTATCTACGGTGACCAACCCGCTGAGGGTATTATCTATATGAATTTGGGCAAACACCTTCTGGTCGTACACCTTGGGAAGTATTGTGGTTCCTAAACGTGTAAGGTTTTTCTTATTGATGGTCGCAAAAGTTGAGGCTGTTGTCTCTGCTAGGGAGTAGTTGTCCTTTTCATCTCCAGTCAGGGTGATATCCGTCACGCTGACAATCTTGGACGTCCCTGCATGTTTGTCAGAGAAGGTGAACGTGCCTGTTGCAGCCACCTCGTCCGTATCCGAATTAAGAACTCCTGTAAGGGTGATGCTTCCACTTGAAACAGCA
>CAZGOK010000593.1:0-1058 GCA_964527665.1 uncultured Sphaerochaeta sp. | reverse complement strand
GCTTCCCTTGCTTTCCAAAAAAAGGAAACGGTAGCCAGTATGCAGATACACTTTCTTGGAGTTACAGGGAGCA
This sequence comes from uncultured Sphaerochaeta sp., assembly GCA_964527665.1. Lineage (GTDB taxonomy): Bacteria > Spirochaetota > Spirochaetia > Sphaerochaetales > Sphaerochaetaceae > Sphaerochaeta. Next base: position 985 of record CAZGOK010000593.1, on the reverse strand, counting down.
TCCAGAGCGCCCGTTCTGGCAATGTCTCCCTGCTGGTGAGCCACTCTGATACTAAGGTGCTCATCGATGTCTCAGGCTCTCCTGTGCAGGCCCTCTCCCTGTGCAATGTCGATCCTCTTGGCCTCACCCATCTCCTCTTGACCCATAGCCATGTGGACCACCTGTATGGACTGCCTTCGCTGGTCCACCAGCTCTGGCTCCTGGGCCGAACCGAAGAACTCGCTGTCATGGGCAATGGCGAGACTATCAAGCGGGCGAGGGCTCTGTGTGAGGTGTTCTCCCTGGAGGGGAAGAAAGGCATGTTCCCCCTCATCTGGACTGCCTTCGATGAGGTGGAGCAGGCAATACCGTGCAACTCAATGGAGTTGCACCTGTTTCCCGTCAGCCATGGGGTTCCTACCTTAGGGTGTCTGTTTTCCTCTGGCCAGGGCAGCATTGCCTATCTTGCCGACACGGCTCCCATGGAATCCTACCCCCAGAACTTGGACAATCCCTCCTTGCTGATCCATGAGGCAGGAGGGCTCGACAGCTCTCGTGATGTGTTGAACAGCAAGGGACACTCCTCAGCCCTGCAGGCTGCAAGGGCTGGTGCCGATTTGCAGGCAGAAAGGCTGTTTCTCTGCCATCTGCCTGAAAACCAGGAGCTCTATGCACCTATGCTTACGGAGGCCAGGAGCCTGTTTCCCCACACCAGCATCCCTGAGGTTTTCCGCTCGTACGAGATAGAGCGTGGAAAGGTCATCTGATGAAGGGTCCTGCCGTGGCAAATTCCTGAGGTTTCTTGGGGGCTTCGTATAGGAAGGAAGAATACATACATTTGGTTCATATAAAAAAGAGTACTACCATCGCAAGACGGTAGTACTCTTTAATGCATTCTCTCTGGGCAGTAGGTCTAGTAATCCTGGCGTACTCCAAACTCAGCATCCTCTACCCATCTCTGGGGACGGCTTACCAACTTTACCAGCTCTTCCAAGGTCTCATAGTG
>CAZGOK010000592.1:0-1065 GCA_964527665.1 uncultured Sphaerochaeta sp. | reverse complement strand
TCATCGGAGCCTTGAAGGCCTTTGACATCATCTCCATCATGACCGATGGAGGGCCGATGAACAGCTCAAATGTATTTGTGCTCTACCTCTATCAAAATGCATTCCAATGGTTCAAGACAGGGTATGCATCAGCAATAGCGCTGATTCTTTTTATTATAATTATGGTTATCACCCTCATTCAGAACAGACTCTCCAAACGATGGGTCCACTACTAGGAGGCCTTGGATGAAAAAACACCCGCTCTCATGGTACCTCAGTAGAATTGGTTCCCATTTGATCCTCCTGCTTGCATCTGCAATCATAGGCATCCCATTTCTGTGGATGGTCACCACAGCCCTAAAGAGTCCTGCAGAGGTTGCAACCTTCCCACCCATCTGGTGGCCAAAGGTCATCCGATGGGACAACTTCTCCACCGCCTGGAGCCTTGCTCCTTTTGGCAGGTTCTACATCAACAGCGCCATCACCGCTTCAACCGGAGTTATCCTGGAGGTCAGCATAGCAGCCCTTTCTGCGTATGCCTTTGCAAGGATCAAATTCAAATACCGCGACTTCATGTTCATGGTGATGCTGGCAGCGATGATGATACCCAGCCAGGTAGGACTTGTTCCCAACTATGTCATCCTCAAGCATCTGAAGTGGATCAATACCTACCAAGGTATTGTGATACCACACGTATCCAGCGTATTCGGGGCATTCTTGCTCAGGCAGTACTTTCTCTCAGTGCCTTCAGCACTCTATGATGCCGGGGAAATTGAAGGGTTGGGTCATGGGGGCATCCTGTTCTATATCGCCCTGCCCCTGGCCAAGCCTGTCTTGGGAACCCTGGTGCTCTACCTCTTCCTGGCCAAATGGAACAGCTACCTCTGGCCCTTGATCGTTACCAATACCCAAAGCATGCGCACCCTTCCGGTAGGGCTGGCCATGGTAAGGACAGCCGAATATGCCATTGGCCCCGAACACCTTATGGCGGCCTCCCTCTTTGTACTGGTCCCGCCACTTATCGTCTATTTCATAGCTCAGAAACAACTGATCGAAGGAATTGCAGCTGGTGCTGTAAAAGGATAA
>CAZGOK010000591.1:0-1065 GCA_964527665.1 uncultured Sphaerochaeta sp. | reverse complement strand
TCTATGATCAGGATTTCTTGGGATATCGCTTTGGAGGGGACGCTATTGTAGGCAACCTGGAAGTAGGGTACAAGAAGTATGCTTCTTGGTCCCTATCAGCCCATCTGTTCTGTATGCTCCATGGTGGGATAGATATGAACAGTCTGTGGACTCTTGGTGACCTTCGTCACACACCCACCGGCGATGCTAAGGCCTATATCGATGCCGGCCTTTCAGGATCGTGGAATATTACCCAAGCCTTGCAAGGATATGCTGGCCTTGATCTACTCAGCAAAGTAGAAGCTTGGGAACCTACCTTCGATGTCCAGCTCTATCTGGGGATGCAGTACACGCTCTAGAGCAATATCCAGATAATTCCAAATAGCTTTGAATCTCTTTCCTTATCTTTTCTTATCTACAGGTCATAGCAAAATGTCTCTTTACGCCTGCACTGCTGGTTTCTTCTTGGCTTTCGCATCCTTTGCATAGAACGCCTTTGTGTCCTCAATGATTATTTCAGCGAATGCTAGCGTATCAAAGGAGAGAGGCAGCTTGTCAAAGCGAGCCTGCATTGCTTCCTGCTCCTGCTTGTCCTCTTCATATGCTTGAAAGATCGATACCTGCTCTGGTACAGAGTCCTCAGTCCACCCGACCTTATGTCTCTGCATGAACTCTTTGGTGGGAAGTGCTGCATAGAGCAGGTTGGAGACCAGGAATGGCCTCTTGAGATAGAGGGACTCCATCAGGGCATTGGCTCCTGCCTTGCCTGCCTGTACATCGCTTGCAAAGATATAGTCCTGGATATTATCCACAAAACCTGGGGTATGCAGGGCGAAGCCAGGATGGTTCTCCTTGAACTTGTTGTAGCGGATTGCAGTGCTTTTGCTTAAGGTACCCACTGTTATGACTTGCCAGTCAAGTCCTCGTTTTTGGATTTCCTTGAGAAAATTGGTTTTTCCGATACCCTCTCCACCCAAGTTGAGCAGGACAGTGAACTTATCCGAAAGTCCCAGTTTTTTACGTGCTTCTTCCTTGCTCAATGTCTTGAGGTTCCTCATTGATTTCTTGAGGGGAAACGGACTGATG
>CAZGOK010000590.1:0-1066 GCA_964527665.1 uncultured Sphaerochaeta sp. | reverse complement strand
TAACTCCGCCATCGATGAGAAACGAAACAGCTTCCAGCAATGAGTAGGAGACAATTCCCAATCCGCTGAGGATCAGGCAGATGGTGAATACCTCGCCTGCAGGGGAGAGGTCCACTATCTCTCGGTTCCCTACAGTCGAGATCGTGATGATGGTCATGTACAGGCCATCAATCACCGATGAGGCTGTCAGTGTCATATACCCGATGGTGCCTACCACTATGAGGGTGACAACCATGGAGAGGATAACCCAACCTCGCCCTACGACTCTTTTCTGCATTGCATCTCCTCATCTTTTTGCTCAGAGAAAGTTTCCCGGATGAGAAACAGTGTACTAGGTAACAATAGCATCTTTTTCTTTGGAACACGATCTTATTGTGCAGGTAATTGTTTCCTGCTTGGCCTTATGCTTCTTTTTTCAGTGTAGGAGAGAGAGCAATAGTGTGGTTGGGATCTGGTCATTTTTCCTATGACCTTGTTCAAGATAAAAAACCCCCAAGGGTCTTGTCTGGCAAAATCCTTGGGGTTGCTGTCTGATGGCCTGATCGCAATGCAAGCCTATTCGTCAAAGGTAGGGGTTGTTCATCTCGTCGCCTATGGTTGTTGCCGGCCCATGCCCTGGAAGTACCTGCACTTCCTTTGGGAGCGTGAGCAGGCGTTTGCAACTCCTGACGATCTCTTCATATGAACCACCCTCAAGGTCAGTGCGGCCGATGCTTCCGGCGAACAGTGTATCGCCTGAAAACAAGAACTGACCCTGTTCGTGGTAGAGGCAGATGCCTCCCTTTGTGTGTCCTGGTGTGTGCATGACCAAAAGATGGCTGTCTTGAAGAACCTGGTTGTCTTGTAGAAACCCTGTCGCTTCACTCATCGCCTTCAGTGCCTTTTCATACCTTTGGAGAAAACTCTTGTCAAAGCATGTTTTTGAGAATCGCTCATAGGCTTGGGGGCCCAGGTAGTGCGAGTCCTCTTCGGAAACAAGAACCTCCAGGTGTGGCCACCGCTCTTTCAGTTCACCCAATGCTGTAATGTGGTCCCAGTGGGTGTGGGTAAGCAGGACTGCAACAGG
>CAZGOK010000589.1:0-1068 GCA_964527665.1 uncultured Sphaerochaeta sp. | reverse complement strand
CCTTTGGGATTGGTCTCGTCCCACCACTCCAAGTCCTTTTCCTTATTGGCATTGAATTGGAAGCCACAGTAAAAACACGTACAGACGGTACTCTGCATGATAGCTGTCTCATTGTGGAGGGTGGCCTTGTGTGCTGTTTCAATGTATTCAGATGAAAACTTCTTACTCATGGAGACTCCTTTCTCATGCAGTGTCACTGAGCGTGTATATAGTGTTTTGTACAGTATAGGGAGAGTTTTCCAATAAAGCTATCAAATAAAAGATTGTACAGAGAAACCACATGGGGTAATTGGTGAATATCTCTACTATAATTATCTCAATACAATAGCGCACAACCCTTTTAATAGAGGAGTAGGTTTGGTATACTCCCGTAAGTAAAGTAAAATACTAAGAATTGCTATGGAGGTACCATAATGCACAATATTTCTGAAATACAACCCTCGCTATATTGGATAGGAGCAAGCGACAGGCGCCTTGAGAGGTTTGAAAATCTCTTTCCGATACCCGCTGGCATCTCGTACAACTCCTACCTGTTTACCGATACAAAGACAGCCCTGCTCGATACCGTGGACTCATCGGTAACCCAGCAGTTCCTTGAGAATGTCACCTTTGCCCTCGATGGCAGGAGCTTGGATTACCTTGTGGTCAACCACATGGAACCTGACCACTGTGCCAACATTGAGGAGCTGGTGCGCCGCTACCCTGAGGTAAAGGTTGTGGGCAACAAGAAGACCTTCCAGCTCTTCAGCCAGTTCTACAACCTCGACATCACAAAAAACCAATATCTGGTTAAGGAAGGGGATGTCCTTGACTTGGGCGAGCACAAGCTTCAGTTCTTTTTCGCACCCATGGTGCATTGGCCTGAGGTGATGCTTACCTGTGAAACAAGCAAGGGCATACTCTTTTCCGCTGATGCCTTCGGCACCTTCGGAGCCGTGAATGGAAACATCTTTGCCGACCAGGTGGAGTACGAGCGGCATTTCCTATCCGAGACCAGGCGTTACTACGCCAACATCCTCGGCAAGTTCGGCATCCAGGTACAGGCGGCTTTCAAGAAGCTTCCTATCG
>CAZGOK010000588.1:0-1076 GCA_964527665.1 uncultured Sphaerochaeta sp. | reverse complement strand
CTATGAAGTCTGGCTAGAGAAACTCGCACCAGAGAAACCTTACTCCCAATACAAGCACAACGGCTATGAAGACAATGCTGATGCGCACCTGAAGAGAACTGTGATGGGGCGTGAGGTTGTCTGTGCCATAACTGATGGCAAGCTGGACTTCGGTCCCTGGGAGCAGATCTTCTACTATGAAATGGATGGGAAGAGACAGAAAAGGGCTTTGATCAAGATTATTGGGGAGTAAGTCTTAAGAATCTTTTTTGGTGTCGCTTGAATTGTTCTCCTTGCCGTAAGCAGGAGCGGTTTCTCTGAGCATACCTTGCCGCAATACCCGATTGATCTTGGTTTGATATCCTTTTCCTTTGGATTTGTAATGATCAAGCACGTCAGCATCGACATAGATACTGATCTTTTTCTTGATTGGGCGATAATTCTCTGGATTGCGCAAATGGGAAGGCTGCAGTTGTGCCAACTGCTCGTCGGTCATCTCTGGGATGTCAGAGAAATCAATGTCCTTGTAGCTTCTACTCTCTTTATCTTCTTTTTTCTTCATACTCATAATACGCCTTCTTTTCCCTGGGAGAAGCCTCTCTTGCTGATATTATCCTAATGGTCCCATCCCTGTCAGTATAGGCAATCATGACAATAAGGTAATTCCCAAGTCGTCCAATACACTGGTATCTGGTCTCTTCCATTGTAGAGTGAACCCAATCGGCCCAATCCACAAGATTCGGATCGTTAAACACATCTAAGACATCATCACATGAGAATCCGTGTTTCTTTTTGTTGTTCTTGCTCTTTTCCAGATCCCAAGTGAACATTCCAATCTTTTGTTGTATATACAAAATTATATATACTTTTTAGTCGGTGTCAAGAATATTACATGAAATATTCTCCTAACAGGATTTAACGCAACGAGTGTTTTCCGTGCTCTTCCACGAATATGTTTACAAGCATACTCATCAAAGATGACGAATCAGGCCTCCATCAAGACTATGAAGTCTGGCTGGAGAAACTCGCACCAGAGAAACCTTACTCCCAATACAAGCACAACGGCTATGAGGACAATGCTGATGCGCACCTGAAGA
>CAZGOK010000587.1:0-1077 GCA_964527665.1 uncultured Sphaerochaeta sp. | reverse complement strand
TATGCCCTCAAGAAGGGCGAGCAGCCTTTGGGCAGCATGAGTAGGGAAGAGGCTATCGAGTGTATTGCTAGCAAAGCTCCTGCTTCTTCGATCTTTGTATCGACGACAGGAATGGCCTCACGCGAACTGTACGAGATACGGGAGAAGAATGGCCAGTCACACGAAAGTGATTTCCTTACGGTAGGTTCTATGGGCCATACCTCCCAAATAGCCTTGGGCATAGCTCTTGTCCGTAAGGACAGGCAGGTCTACTGCCTCGATGGTGATGGAGCCACCCTTATGCACCTGGGAGGCATGGCCATCATTGGAAGCAAGAAGCCAGGCAACTACTGCCATATCATCCTAAACAACGGCTCTCACGACTCTGTTGGCGGGCAGCCAACTGTGGCACGTGATGTGGACTTGGTGCAGGCGGCCCTTGCTTTAGGGTATGAGTCTGCTGTGCAGGTCTCAACCAAAAAAGAGCTAGAGGCTGCTTTGGAAGAGAAGACTAGTGGTCTGCGTTGTATTGAGGTGTTGGTGAAGAGAGGAAACAGGAAGGATTTGGGAAGGCCCAAATCCACTCCTATCGAGAATAAGCATGCTTTCATGCGCTATATTGCAGAGGGGATGAAATGATACGTGAAGCGGTAATTATGGGCGCTGGATTAGGTTCAAGACTGAAGGATGTCACCAAGGATATGCCCAAGGGATTTCTGGAGCTCAATGGTGAGTACATAATTGAGACTTCCATCAAGAAGCTTCTTGCACATGGGGTGGAAAGGATCATTATCGGGACAGGGCACTGTTCTCATTGGTATGACAAACTGGCAAAGAAGTATCCCGCAATTGAGACAGTCTACAACGAGAGGTATGCTGATACCGGTAGTATGGGAACCTTGGAGATATGTGCTCCTTTGGTCACTAGTGACTTCCTATTGCTTGAGTCTGACCTTATCTATGACTCAGTAGCCCTTTTTACCTTAATCAATGACCCTCATAGGGATGTTATTTTAGGATCAGGTGCGACCAATTCTGGGGATGAGGTCTATCTTGAGGTTAATCAAGATACACACATACATAACATCTCAAAAAAAC
>CAZGOK010000586.1:0-1093 GCA_964527665.1 uncultured Sphaerochaeta sp. | reverse complement strand
GCAACCTGTGATCAGATTGCACATTCCCTTATCCTTTTACAGCACCAGCTGCAATACCCTCGATCAGTTGTTTCTGAGCAATGAAATACACGATAAGAGGAGGTACAAGTACGAAAAGGGATGCCGCCATAAGGTGCTCCGGACCAATGGCGTACTCTGCTGTGCGTACCATTGCCAGTCCGACTGGCAGGGTACGCATGTTCTGTGTATTGGTTACGATAAGAGGCCAGAGGTAACTGTTCCATTTTGCAAGAAACAAGTAGAGGACCAACGTCCCCAACACTGGCTTTGCAAGGGGTAGGGCGATGTAGAACAGGGTCCCCACATGCCCAAGTCCCTCGATCTCCCCAGCATCATAGAGGGCAGAGGGAACCGATAGGAAGTACTGTCTGAGCAGGAATGCACCAAAGACGCTGGATACATGCGGGATGACAATCCCCTGATAGGTGTTAATCCACTTCAGATGCTTGAGTATGACATAGTTGGGGACAAGACCTACTTGGCTGGGGATCATCATGGCGGCAAGCATAACCAAAAACATGGCATCGCGATATTTGAACTTGATCCTGGCAAAGGCATAGGCGGACAAGGCTGCGATACTTACTTCCAGGATAACCCCAGTTGATGCTGTGATGGCACTGTTGATATAGAACCTGCCAAAGGGAGCCAATGACCAAGCAGTGGTGAAGTTGTCCCAACGGATGACACTCGGCCACCAGATGGGTGGGAAGGTCGCAACCTCTGCAGGGCTCTTGAGAGAGGTGGTGACCATCCAAAGGAATGGGATTCCTATGATGGCGGAGGCAAGAAAGAGTATCAAGTGGGTTCCAAATCTACTGAGGTACCAGGTGAAAGAGTGTTTTTTCATTGCATACCTCCTAATAGTGAACCCATCGTTTTGAGAGTCTGTTCTGAATGAGTGTCACGATCATGATGATAGTGAACAAGATGACAGCTATGGCTGATGCATAGCCTGTCTTGAACCATTGGAATGCGTTCTGATAGAGGTACAGCACAAATACATTGGAGCTGTTCATAGGCCCTCCATCGGTCATGATGGAGATGATGTCAAAGGCCTTCAAGGCTCCGATGA
>CAZGOK010000585.1:0-1094 GCA_964527665.1 uncultured Sphaerochaeta sp. | reverse complement strand
TATTTCATCCAAGAGGTTAGAATTATATAAAGTATTAGAATTAAACAAATAAATAAATATAGTAATGTATTAACCTATGACAATACTAGGATGTTATCCCATATCCTGATCGATGAATGCATGTCTTTTATGGGAATTGACCGGATACTATCTATCTTGGCATTTATTGTGAAAGAGTAAAAAATCTCTTTGCATTGGCTGACAGTGTCAAGGATTCCATAGAGGGATAATGTGCCACTAGTGAAGTTACTGGACCAACAGGGGGAGAAGCTGAGGGAGGTCTTGGTTGGGTTGGCTCTAAAAAAAAATTCAGACAAAGCATACAAATACAAAGACCTCCCGGTTAGGAGGTCTCTGTGGACAGACTAGTTTGTATGGGAAGTGCTTGGTATTAGGTAGCAGTGAAGGTGAAGGTAACGGTTCCGGTATAGGAGCCTGAAACTGCTGCAGCGAAGGTTGGGTCATCGACACTGAGCGTAATGGGAATAGATTTTCCAGTAATGGCAGTTAGGGAGGTTACAGTGTCTACAGCTGTGCCGGAGACTACGGGATTAAGAGCTCCTTTGGTAACGATACTCTGGGCGCCGCAACCAACGGTGTAGTCGATATAGGAAGTTGAAGCACCAGTGCCGCTGGTCATTGGAGTTGCTGCCATTGTTACTTTATACCCAGTTCGCTTGTTGGAAATGGTGGCCATGTAAGCGACTGTGCCCTGACTCCCGCTTGATGTTATGGGAAGGTTGGTGAAATCAGTCAAGCCTGTGAAAGCATTATCAGTTGGGACAGCGGCTGTGGTCACAATTTTCATATTGCCAATTTCTGCAACAGTGGTGGTTACGGTGAAGTTGTCTGTGACAGGAGCGGCAAAGATGCTGACTGAAGCGATGATCAGGATTGCGAGGGTAGCGATAATAGTCTTTTTCATTTTGTGTTCCTTAAGGAGGGTTGCTCCTGTACAAGATTTAGTTTCGTGTGCCTTTCCTAAGCACACTTGTATAATACTGATTAGGAGGACTTATGTCAATACCTATTTGAATAAAATACATAAAAATAATAAAGTTTTCTTGCAAAATTAATAATTCTTTGTTTTATAT
>CAZGOK010000584.1:0-1097 GCA_964527665.1 uncultured Sphaerochaeta sp. | reverse complement strand
AGAGGCCTTCCCTGGCAGGTTGTTGTGGTAGGGAAGCTCACCCCTTTCACCAAGAGACGGTTTGCATACTTTCTCAAGCAATATCCTTCCTTTGCCCTATACACCCCAGGTTTCATTACCAACATTGGCGAATATATCTACGCCAGTGATGTGCAGGTGGGTAAGGCGGGAGCTAATGCCCTTATGGAGAGTATGGCCCTTTCCCGTCCCTTTTTGATATCAGACCTGCTCTTTGCAGCACGAGATACCACAACCTTTTTGAGCAAGTATCAAGTTGGATGGAGCGAAAACAAGACAAAGGGGCAAATTGACATCCTTCAGGAATACTACCAGGACAAGGGTGAGCAGACAGAGATGGAAAAACGGTTCGCATCCCTTCCCCTACGCTTCAGTAGTGAGGCTTTCATCCTTGATATACTTGAAGAAGTTGCAAGATGGAAACCACAACATAACACCATGGAGTAATATGTTCAGTTGGAGTGCTTGCTGTTGCTACCCATTTCGCTTATTCTAGAACAATCATGAAAATAGCACTCTTATATGTAGATGCAGGCAAAGGTCATATTACCCCTGCCAAGGCACTCGCTGATGCCTTTGAAGATTTAGGACACGATACGGTGGTTGCCGACCTCTTTTTGGAGGTATGTAATGCTCCTATTGTCAATTGGATCAGCAAACACAACTGGAGGATGCTCCTTCATTTTCCCCGTCTGGAACAGTTCGTCAATCCGAAGACTGATTCCCAAGCCAATGCAAGACGAACCCGTTTTCTAGCGACACACTCCCATGCCCCTAAAGACTTCAGGCGGTGGTACGATACGAACAAGCCCGATTGCATTGTCGTCGCGCACTTCTTGGGTGCCAATCTGATCAAGCCCATCGTTGACCACCTGGGCTTGGATATTCCTGTCTTTGAATATTCCACTGATGTATTCTTTACTCCAAATATGGGGATCAGCGGTGACCTGGACAAGCTCTATATCAGCACAAGGTTGGGAAAAGAGCTGACCATAGAGCAAGGGCAACCTGAAAAGACCATATCCATCAGTCCGTTTCCCCTCAAGAAATCAATGAGGAACCTCAAGACATTGAGCAAG
>CAZGOK010000583.1:0-1099 GCA_964527665.1 uncultured Sphaerochaeta sp. | reverse complement strand
AAGAGAGGAATCCACCGCGCTTGCGGTGGTGACAAGGCCAAGACGCCTTTTCTGAAAAAGGTGGGGCAATGATGCTATCTGGTCCAGACCACATAAACGCATAGGCTCTCCTCCTTAGGTATGGTACGACAGCTTGAGGCCTAAGGCAACAGACAAAGAAAGCATAGCACATTGTTAATAATTTTCAATTATCAAAAAGGGTACCATGAAAAATATTGTTGTCACATACGCATATTCAGCACATACTGCTCTCAATGAAACCCTTGATGGAAACTGAACAACGCAACCCCCTCTCCTACAGGATCGATTCCAAGTCCACCTTGGAAATATTGGACATCATCAATGCTGAGGACAAGAAAGTACCTTTTGCCGTGGAAGCGGCAATCCCTAGGATAGCGACCATCGTCGATGATGTGGTCGCCTCCTCCAACAGAGGCGGGCGCCTGTTCTATATCGGGGCTGGGAGTCCTGGACGCCTCGGAGTGTCCCCCCACCTACGGGGTGGACCCTTCGATGGTGCAGGGCATCATTGCAGGCGGCCTGAAAGCCCTCACCACTTCAGTGGAGTGGGCTGAGGAAGATGGGAATGCCGGCATTGAGACTCTCAAGGATCATGACTTCTCACCCATTGATGTGCTTATCGGCATAACAGCAAGCGGAGGGGCACCTTTTGTGGTGGAAGCGATGCGCTATGCAAAAGAGAGGGGTGCCAAGGTTGGGGCCATCAGCTGCAACAAGGAGAGTGCAGTCTTTGACCTCATCGATGAGCAGCACCGCATCTTTGTCCCTGTCGGTCCTGAGATCGTCACCGGCTCCACCAGGATGAAGGCAGGCACGGCCCAGAAACTGGTGCTGAACATGATAACCACCACAGCCATGATCCGCATCGGCAAGGTATTCAACAACCTCATGGTTGACCTGAGGCCGGTCAATGCAAAGCTCATCCTCCGCTCACGCCGCCTCATCACAGAGGTTACCGGCTGTTCTGAAGAGACCTCCATTGAGTTGTTTGAGGCATCAGGGCACAACACCAAGGTTGCCATAACCATGGGTTTGCTCTCTGTGGGCAAAGTAGAGGCAACAGAGCTGTTGCACCTGA
>CAZGOK010000582.1:0-1101 GCA_964527665.1 uncultured Sphaerochaeta sp. | reverse complement strand
ACTTCCTGTTCTATTGTACGCTGTTCAAACCAGAAGAGAGCCTACAGGAGATCCTGAGCAAGCATTTTATACAGTTCTTCACCTTGGATAAGGTGGGATCCGTGCCTCCTTTGAAAAGGGATTCCTATGAAACGGGATTTGGCTGGCAGCCATTCACCCTAGCCCAGTTTGCTCCCGAGGATTTGGGTGGCCTATGGTTTTCCACCACTCTGGCAACACAACAGAAATATACCATTCATTGTATTGATACAACCATGCTCGACCTTCCCAATATCAAGGTATTTGAGACTGCACCCAAGGCCATGACCTGTGCCATTTTCAGAGACACTGTGACAGGCGAGATGGGCCTGCTTACCAACACAGATGTCGCCTATGCTTTCCACTCGACTCTTCTGAATCGCTCCTATCCTGAACTCAAGCTTCCTAAAAAGTCTGCTTATTTCATCAGCTTGGCTCTGCAACTTATAGTGTCAGCCATAGATGTTCCTACCCCCTGGAAGCAATTTGCAGAGATCATGGCGTACGAGGAGCCACCAGAGAGGCTGGAAGAAGAACGTAAGAAGGGATGGGAAGAAATGAGGGACAAGTATGGGATGTCCATCGAGGATGCAAAGGAGGCCGAATCTGAGAGGGCTCTGATCGAACTGTTTCTCGAGTCACTAGAAACAGGGAAGCCCCTAGACTTAGCTAAAGTCTGTAAGGTAACTGGGTTGGACAGAAAGACGGTAGAAGACATCTGGGGTAAGTTTGATGGGTTTGATGATTGTGACGAATCAGGTGATTGGGATCTTTTTGATGAAGACGAGTGGGATGACGAGGACGAATGGGGTGATGACGATGAAGAGGGTGAGGAAGTCTATGAAAATGTTGTCTACATCGTACCCGATGAAGACAAGGTCTTTGAACTGGTCGACCTGCCCATGCCTGAAGATATGCTTGATGACGTGTTGTACAATACTCTTTCTAACTCTGAAATCTTTGTTATCACACTCGCCACGATGGGAGATGCCAAGAGGCAATTCCTACAGCTTGTCAGCGAGGACTATGCTGTAGAGCTCAATCGCTTTGGGATGTTGAAAAGCATTGAACTCATGTTTTTTA
>CAZGOK010000581.1:0-1108 GCA_964527665.1 uncultured Sphaerochaeta sp. | reverse complement strand
CTTCTCGGCATCCCACCCTATCTTCCACATCCAGGTGAGCATCTTGGTTCCCAACTGCATAAGGGTGGCATCGTTGTTGCGATAGCGCGCCTCACGCATGATAAACCAGGCTCCCTCTATGGCATGGCCGGGATTGAGCAGCCTCCCTTCGAAGTGATCTAGCTCCAAGGACCCGTTTTCGCTGCATTGCTCAACTACAATTTCAAGTTCGGGACGGACAAAATACTGCTCGATCTCCTCAAGCAGGCCATCGATGAAAATGGTAAGCTCTTCCTTGTGCTCAGGACAAGCCTCACGAAGCTCCTGAGCTGTGTTGAGCAAGATCATGGGAACACCGAACCCTTTCGATTGCCTCATCGTCTTGGGAACCAGAATATCAGGACTGTTGAGCGTCTTGAGTACTGTCTGGAACAGGTCGTACGCCTTGGTGGCATACTCGCCCTCGCCAAACGCCCTGCTGTAGGAAGCAAACCCGATGATGGCAAAGGTCTCGCTGAAAATATAGCGTATGCGCTTGACCACAGGCTTGCCTTCACGGCTTACCCTGAAGTACATACGACCATCAGAGGGGTCAAAACCAAACGTCTCTATGAAGGATACCAAAGAAGTGCAAACTTCCTTGTACTCACCTTGCTTGTCATACAGGCGCGCAGCTTCACTGAAGGACCACAGCGCCCTGCCCTGGAACCAGATGGACTTGTCAGTCTCCAACACCGAACCATCGCGGTCAAGACCGGTCAGCATCCCACCATATTCACGGTCGAAGCCATGGTCCAACCAGAATTGCAGCACATTGTCCAACAGCATTGTGCGGTATTCAGTAGCAAAATCAGAAAACTTGTTTTTCATACGTGACCTCACCTATCTATCATTTTACCATATCAAATCAATACACTCACAAAAGCTATCAATTCTTTGCTTTAAAGACCTCTAGCACTTCCATCTCATCAGAGAGCATCACCAAGTCAGCCTTGTACCCTGCCTTAACAAAGCCCCTATCACTCTGGCCCAGCACCCTCAAGGGATTCTCAGACGCAACCTGAAAGAAGGATCTCTTATCCAATAAGCCTTTTTCATAGAGATTCTTTGCTGATTCACTGATCAGCAT
>CAZGOK010000580.1:0-1112 GCA_964527665.1 uncultured Sphaerochaeta sp. | reverse complement strand
ATGGTGTCAGTGCCCCAAAGTTTGTTCAGGAGTTCAACGATAAGACGAAGAACTATGAACCTGGACTCATTCTTCCAGTCATCATCACTGTGTACTCGGATAAGAGTTTTACTTTTATCCTGAAGACCCCTCCTGCTGCAGTGCTTATCAAGAAAGCACTTGGCATCACCAAAGGAAGCGGTACACCTAACAAGACTAAGATTGGCAAGTTAACTCAAGACCAACTTACCGATATTGCAAAGACCAAGCTTGAGGATCTCAATGCCAATGACATTGAGGCTGCCAAGAAGATCGTTGCAGGTACCGCTCGCAGTATGGGCGTAGAGGTGGAGCAGTAAGATGAAACACGGAAAAAATTATCGCGAATGTATCAAAAAGGTTGACCGTGAGAAGCTGTACTCCTTCGATGAAGGTGCTGCACTTGTCAAGGATGTCGCCTTTGCAAAGTTCGACGAAACTGTCGAGATCTCTGTAAAGCTGACCCTCAAGAAGAGCCAGAGTGTCCGTGACACCGTAGTGCTCCCCAACCAGTTTTCCGCCCAGAAGCGCGTTCTTGTCTTTGCAAAGGGTGAGAAGGCTCAGGAAGCTCTTGATGCCGGTGCCGCCTTTGTTGGTGACACTGACCTTATCGAGAAGATTCGTGGCGGTTGGATGGATTTTGATGTGGCCGTAGCCACCCCAGATATGATGAAGGACGTCGGTCGCTTGGGTCCCATTCTTGGACGCAGAGGCTTGATGCCCAACCCCAAGACCCAGACTGTAACCTTTGACTTGAAGGGTGCTCTTGAAGAGTTGACCAAAGGTCGTGTGGAGTTCCGTTCTGACAAGACCGGTGTTGTCCACCTTGGCATTGGCAAAGTTTCCATGGATCCTGCAAAAGTAAGTGAAAACGCTCGTGCAGTTGTCAAGGAAATCATCCGCAAGAAGCCTTCCGATGCAAAGGCAGACTTCTTGGTCAGCGTTGCTCTTTCCTCCACGATGGGCCCTGGTGTTCATGTCAACGTGAAGGATCTGGCCCCTTCGGCTAACTAGGAGAAGCATAGTATGGATTATAAGACTCGTATTACACCCGCCAAGGAAGAAGCCGTAAAAGCTCTGAAAGATGAGTTTGC
>CAZGOK010000579.1:0-1113 GCA_964527665.1 uncultured Sphaerochaeta sp. | reverse complement strand
GAAATAGGGGGGGCAATAGGGGGGGCAACAGGGGCTGCAGGAGCTGCAGGTTTAGCAACGACTGGAATAGGGGCATAAGCTTGCTTCACTACCCCCCAAGCCAGTGGTACCGTATCCTTTGATGAGCTCAAGCTATATATATCCCATGCTTTGTCTATATAGGTTAGATTCTTTACCCCTGATTTTGGATCTTTTGTGGTCTCTATTATCTCGAGATTCTCGATCGTCTCCCCTGTCACCCTGTAAGTCTTGATAAGGACAGGCTTCGTCAGGTTCCCCGCATAGCTGTTTCCTGTCAGGGGATTGGTGATACTCAGGAAGTCTATGACAAGAAGGAAGCGCCCATCGTAAGAATCCTGTATGAAATGCCACTCTGCTGTTGCCTTCAGACTATTGGTCTTGATGGCATCATCAAACTTGATGATCTCGTCTCTAATGATCCCCTCATCACCTATGGTGGTGAAATCAAGGACAAGGGGAATTCCCTCAAAGGAGACTTGCTTGTCGCTACTGGAAAGGGACAGGGACCAGAGGCGTTCATTGCGGTCATAGGAAATGTTTTGTATTGTCATTTTGCCATTGGCAAGGGTTCGCGAGCGTGTGAGATTGGCTATAGCCTTGTCTGCGTACCCTTCGACAGGTTCCATATGTTGTTGGGCAGAGGCAAGTATTTCTGATTCCAGCCTTTCCATTTCATCATATATAATCTCCTCTAATCGCTGTTGCTCCTGATCGAAGCGTTCTTCGAACATCTCGTCAGTCTCCCAGATCTTTGGCTCCATTGCATAGAAGGTGTTGATTTCATCTGAAAATTGGAGGAGAACCGTATCTTTGAAATCTCCATATTGAAACTCTAGCTCATCTACAAATCCCTCTGTATACTTTTCGATACACGTGAGGGTCTTCATCAATACAAAGGGGTCATCACTTAGTGATCCCAACTGCATGTAAGCCATTTCATTTCCCCCACTGGCAGATATCGAAAAGATGGACAAGACCACCACCAGGAAAAAAATCAGATAACGCTTCATTTTCATATTTCCTCCAAAATATAGTCAAAGTAGCTCTTATGCTGTTTTACATGCCTTAGGGCCGAACAAATGCACTACAAGA
>CAZGOK010000578.1:0-1114 GCA_964527665.1 uncultured Sphaerochaeta sp. | reverse complement strand
AAGCTGAAACAGGCATCAAAGTCAACTTTGTCCGCCTCAGCGGTGGCGAAGCTGTCGCACGCCTGGAAGCAGAGTCTTCCAACCCCCAGGCATCCATCTGGGTCGGTGGAGTTGGCCTTGACCACATCACAGCCAAGAGCAAAAAACTCACCACCCCCTATGTAAGCCGCTATGCTTCCAAGACACCAGCAAGCTTCAAAGATCCTGAAAACTACTATATCGGGCTCTATGTCGGACCCCTTACCTTTGTCACCAACCTTGACAGGGCAAAGGAACTTGGCCTTGAGATCCCCCGCAGCTGGGCTGACCTCACCAAACCCCAGTACAAGGGCTATATCCGTATGGCAAACCCCAACTCCTCAGGAACCTCGTACAACGTGCTGACCACCATGCTGGATGTATTTGGAACTGAAGACAAGATGATCGAGTATATGAAGGCCCTGGACAAGAACATCGACCAGTACACCAAGAGCGGCTCTGCCCCTGGCAAGAGCGTAGCAACAGGGGAGATCCCCATTGCCATTGGCTATGCACACGACCAGGTCAAGCTCAAGACAGCAGGATCTCCTGTCGTCATCACCGCTCCTAGCGAAGGCACCGGCTATGAGCTGGCTTCCATGTCCCTCGTCGCAGGTGGCAAGGACAGCGTCAACGCCAAGAAACTGTACGACTGGATACTTTCAAGCCCCAAGGCACAGGCGACCTTTACCGAATGGTTCGTCGTCCTAGTTGCTGAAGGCGCTGCAAAGCATCCCGATGCCCTGGCCATCAGCGACATCAAGACCGTTGAACAGGACATGGCTTGGGACGGAGACAAGGTCAACAAGACTCGTCTGCTTGACCGCTGGACCAATGAGATCGGCAACAAGAGATAATTACCCTTGGTAATTCTAGCTTTCATACCACCCTGCAAGCTACCCTTGCAGGGTGTGTTTCAATAATGGAAAAACTAGATGTTTACAAAAAAACGTATTATTCAGTTTTGTTTCGCCGCTCTGATATTTCTCTCCCTAGACCTATGGATGTTCAACACGCTCGCCACAAACTTCAGAAGCTATGAGGAACTCAGGAACTTCAATGAGATAGCCCTCTTTGCCCAGACAGCTCCTGAAGA
>CAZGOK010000577.1:0-1119 GCA_964527665.1 uncultured Sphaerochaeta sp. | reverse complement strand
CCTTATGATAATTACAATACTGATAATTCTTGCAATGCTTCTTTATCCCAGGAGGAAGCTTTAAAGATTTGAATGGAGCCAGCAGCCTCGTATTCATTTATTTGTTTCGCATCTTCATAAGATTCAAATGACATCTTATCTATAGCCTCAATAGACAACCCATTAGAAAACATGTACTTAGTTAAAGATTTATAATCAGGAAAATCGTAAGCATGGAAATTTTCTTCCGTTTGATGTATTCTCTTTTCAATATCATTAAAATAACCCTTACCAGAATCCTCTACTTGAGTATGATCCAGCTCGTATGTGATATTCTCATTTTCTGCAAAAGTTCCATATTTTCTAGATCCAATAGTATTGTTAAAATCGGTTGTACGGTCTGTGTTTGATACAAATAGTTGATACAGCTTTCCTTCATTTGTTTCATGTATTCGTATGCATTTAGTAAGCGTTGTAGCTTCTGATTGTATTATTTCAACAGAATCGTGACAGCCTTTATTTCCACTAGTATTGTGCATAAGTAACAGGGCATGAGTAAAATCTTTTAACTTCTCTACTGTCAAAATACGCGTTTCTCCATTAGGATTAAAAAAATAGAGTTCGAATATTGTCTTTTCAATATTTGTCCGATAAATAACAGGAACTGTATGTTCTACAATTTGTGTGCCATTTGAAATTTCCCCTGATGGTATTGGGCGAAATTCTTTCTGAAAATAAGGATTGTCTTTGATTTCAACCCATCCATCGACACTAGAATTGAATTCATTTAATTCTTCAATAAATGGAATAACTACTTTGACAAGCAGGTTATAATTATTAGCAATCTCAGGCACAACAACAAATTCTCCATATTCTGTAAGATTTGTATTACCCTCTCGAGAATGTGTTATTAATCTGCTTTCACTTCCTATATCATTTTCTGAATTTGTTAACCCTGCAGGTAGTATAGGTATTGTAATTGGTTGTAGATTTAAAGGAGACAAGTTGCAACTATTGAATAATAATAATGCCGGTACAATAGCCCAAAGGAATGAAGCTAACGTTGTTTTTTTCAATATAAATCTCCAGATAAAAATATATCTAATTAGTTATTCAACAATAGGTCAAGTATATGCTGAT
>CAZGOK010000576.1:0-1119 GCA_964527665.1 uncultured Sphaerochaeta sp. | reverse complement strand
TCAGAAAGCTGCGTCATCGTATTGTAGTCGTGGAGGAAGATACATTCATACTTCAGGGTCCTCCAAGTTCGCTCTATAAAGATGTTGTCCAAGCATCTTCCAATGCCGTCCATGCTTATTCGAATTCCATATCCCTCCAGCATTGCTACAAAATCATCGCTGGTGTATTGGGATCCGCAGTCTGTGTTGAAAATAGCAGGTATCCCATATTTAGCAATAGCTTCCTGTACGCAATCCATACAGAATTGTGTATCCATCGTATTGCTCAGGCTCCAGGAAAGGATTTTCCTGCTGAAGAGATCAATGACCGCGGTAAAGTAAACCATTCCTCCTGGAAGCTTGATATATGTGATATCGGTAGCCCAGACTTCATTAACAAAGCTGATTTTCCGATTCCTCAGCAAGTAAGGGAACTTCTTCTCCTTTTTCTTGCTGTTCCTGGTCGTCTTGAATACCGGAGCCAGCCCCTGCAGCCCCAATAGCTTGTAAATGCGTCTCACACGCTTCTCAGTAGCTTCTGGATGCCCCTCTCGCTGCATATAGAATGACATCTTCAGATACCCGTAGGTCGGGTACTTAGCCCAGGCATCCATGACAATCTCTGCAAAGGCCTTCTCTTCTGCAAAAAGCTCCTTCCTGAGTCTCTCTTGCTCCTCATGATGGTGTTTCCAGTAATAGAAGGAAGATCGGGGAATACCTAGAATCATGCACTGCTGGTAGACTGGCAAAGTAAAGGGTCTTTTGGTGCCTTCTGGCTTTGCCAGCTCAAAATCTACCAGGTAACATGGGTCAGACCCTATAAAATCATCTTTTTTTTTAGGAATGCAAGCTCCATCTGGGATTTTCCAAGTTCCATGCAGGTCTCTTCATTTACTTGCTTCAGTAATGCATTTTCTTTCTTTAACTGTTTGACTTCTTTTGAAAAACCTCCAGCTAAAAATGCTTTTTTCCAGTTTGATACCATACTTCCTGAAATTCCATACTTTGCTGCAAGCTCATTCACAGTGTTTTGCTCTTTGATAGCTTCTACTGCTACCTCTTTCTTGAAAGTGTCTGTGAAAGTTTTTCTGTTCCTACCCATACTGTTTCTCCTTGTTGTAAGGTAGCAAACATTCCTTA
>CAZGOK010000575.1:0-1135 GCA_964527665.1 uncultured Sphaerochaeta sp. | reverse complement strand
TGGATCTCGTCGCGGATGGTGATCATGTAGAGTTCAGGGGAGTCTATGAAGGTACCGCCGATGTATTTGAAGTGGTAGGTCCCTTCGTCATACTCATCCTTGGGTGGGACCATCTTCTCTATCAGGCGGGCGTACTGGCGGACAAAGGGGAAGAAGATGACGGTGTTCGCTACGTTGAACACCGTATGGAACATTGCAAGGAAGAGGGGCAGCTGTTGGGCCAGGGCGGCCGGGGAGAGCGAGTAGATGTCCTTGAGGGTCAGGGTATTCACCAACAAGAGAATTGGCTTGAGGAAAATGATGGCCAAGACGCTACCGAGCACGTTGAAGATGATATGTGCCAGGGCTGCCCTTTTTGCTGTGGTGCTGGTCCCTATGGAAGCGAGGTAGGCTGTGATGGTGGTTCCTATGTTCGAGCCCAGGATTAAAGCTGCTGAAGCTGTCACCCCAAGCCATCCGTTGAAAGCCATGGTAAGGGTCATTGTCATGGCGGCTGCCGAGGACTGGACCACCACAGTGACCACCGTCCCTATCAGCACACAGGTAAGGATCATCAACAGCGAGTCTTTGTTGAAGGAGCTGAGGAACTCCAGGGCCCCTACGTTGCCCCCCAGGTCAGGCATGGATTTTTGCATGAAATTCAAGCCGAGGAAGAGCAGGCCGAAGCCGAGCATCACATCGGCGAGGTCACGGATGTTGCTCTTCTTTGAGAACATCAGCGGAACCCCTATCGCTATCGCGACCAGGGCCAGGGTGGAAATGTCCATGGAGAAGCCGAGCAGGGCGACCAGCCATCCGGTGAATGTGGTGCCTATGTTTGCTCCAAGGATAACCCCGATCGCCTGAAACAGGTCCATGAGGCCGGCATTCACAAAGCTGACCACCATGACTGTAGTAGCTGAGGAGCTCTGGATCAGGATGGTGATGATGATTCCCGTCAGCACCGAGACAAAGCGGTTCTTTGTCATGAGCCTAAGGATGGCCTTCAGCCTGTTGCCTGCAGTCTTTTGAAGTCCTTCACTGAGAAGTTTTATTCCATAGAGAAAAAGGCCCAGACTACCTACAATCTTAAACAGGGTCATCAATATATTCATATCACGGCAAACGTATCAAGTTTCTGATGGTTTGGTAAAGT
>CAZGOK010000574.1:0-1135 GCA_964527665.1 uncultured Sphaerochaeta sp. | reverse complement strand
CTGAAGAAAAAGAGCGTGGTATTACTATCAACACCAGACACGTTGAATACCAGTCTCATGCTAGGCACTACGCACACGTCGACTGCCCAGGACACGCTGACTACATCAAGAACATGATCACCGGAGCTGCCCAGATGGACGGCGCGATCATCGTTGTAGCTGCTACTGACGGTGCAATGGCCCAGACAAAAGAGCACTTGCTGCTCGCTCGTCAGGTAGGTGTTCCTACCATTATCGTATTCATCAATAAGATTGACCAGGTTGACGATCCTGAACTCATTGACCTTGTTGAGGAAGAGATGCGCGACCTTCTTACCGAGTATGGTTTTGATGGTGAGGTAACTCCTATCATCCGTGGTTCTGCTTATGAAGCAATGAACAACCCCGATGAACCTGAGAAGACCAAGTGTCTTGATGAGCTGCTTGAGGCTATGGATACCTATATCCCACTTCCTGCTCGTGCTGTCGACCTTCCTTTCCTCATGCCAATTGAAGACGTGTTCTCAATCTCTGGCCGTGGAACTGTTGTTACCGGTCGTATTGAGCGTGGTGTTGTCAAGATCAACGATCCTGTAACCATCATTGGAATCAAGGATAACAGAGAGACTGTAGTAACCGGCATTGAAATGTTCAACAAGTTGCTTGATGACGGTCAGGCTGGTGATAACATCGGTGCTCTGCTTCGTGGTGTTGATAAGAAGGACGTTGTCCGCGGCCAGGTTCTGGCAAAGCCCAAGTCCATTCTTCCTCACTCCAAGTTCCTTGGTACTGTCTATGTGCTGAGCAAGGAAGAGGGTGGACGTCACTCTCCTTTCTTCGGAGGCTACCGCCCACAGTTCTATTTCCGTACCACGGACATCACCGGTACTGTAAATCTTCCTGAAGGCAAGCAGATGGTACTCCCCGGGGACCACACTGACATCATCGTAGAACTCATTCACCCTGTCGCCATGGACAAGGGCCTGCGCTTCGCTATTCGCGAAGGTGGTAGGACTGTTGCTTCTGGCCAGGTCACCGAGCTCGTACAGTAACGATTTTTAACGAATGTCTTGCCAGCATCAGAAAGATCTGGCAAGACCTGTTTTTTGGAGGAATTATGGCTAAAGAAAGAATTCGGGTAAGGTTGAGAGGCTTT
>CAZGOK010000573.1:0-1139 GCA_964527665.1 uncultured Sphaerochaeta sp. | reverse complement strand
AGTATCAAAGCTGAAACAGCGCTTGCATACTTACATAAGAAATCCTTTTTGCTATAGGTTCTGGAAACAACTTCCATATTTTCCGCAAAAAGAGAAGTTTTAGGACACTCAGAGCGTGATTTGACGATTGCAGGTACCGAGTAGGATTTTCTCAAAATCCACACCTGTAGGAATTATTAGAATTTTTCCCTTCTGGATTAGATTTTCTTGAATCGTTCTCAATCATGGCGTTGTGTTGATGGTTGGGTGATGACTACCATCCCATCATTCTCAATAATTAGAATCCAATTGGATTGTTAAACCAGGAAAGTATATGGACCAATCAATAGAAATAGCCAAGACCATTGTCTCCAAGGAAGCACTGCTCTTGGCCTGTATCGACTGTAGAGATACATATAAGATAGAAGAGACAGAAACCCACTGGATACTAAGTTCTTCTACCAAAGGATTAATGGTAGTGGATGATATCTATCGCATCTGTTTGGAGAAGGAAGCACTTCTCTTATTGGAACAGACTCTGGCCCCTTTGAGAGAAATCCTCTATAAGAAGGCCTTTGAACCAATCAGTTCCCGATTGTAATACTATGGTTCTTCTCCCCTTCCGCTATGGAAAGATAAACGAGTCAGTGCTAATAACCAATGAGGCTGGCCAGTATTATTTCCTCAATACTGACTATTTCAGCAAGTTTGTCGATCAGCCAGAAGCTTTACCCCAACATATTAAGAATGATTTGGTGAGCAAGTTCTTCTTGTCAGAAGAAAAAGACTTGGAGTTTGCCTTAGATGAGACTGCCATAAAACTAAGGACCAAAAAAGCATTTTTACAAAGCTTTACGGAACTGCATATCATCGTACTAACCTATGCCTGTAATTCACAATGTACCTACTGCCATGCATCAAGCTCAATACATGAGTCAAAAGAGAATTTTCTTTCCATCGCTGTCGCAAGGAAAATATGTGAATGTATCATCCAATCCCCTGCACCCAGCTTGAAGATTGAATTCCAGGGAGGGGAGCCCACCCTGAATTTCCCTGTCTTGATGTTCGTCGTAGACTATCTTGAAAGGATCAACAAATCCTATGGGAAATCCCTTTCGTTTGTTGTATGCACCAATCTCCTCTTCTTACCTGAGGAGCAA
>CAZGOK010000572.1:0-1142 GCA_964527665.1 uncultured Sphaerochaeta sp. | reverse complement strand
CGGCCTCACGCCCCATGATGGTGCGCTTCAGATGTCCGTCGGCATTCATCTCATCACCGCTGTTGTGCTTGTACTGTTCATGCGGGAGTTCAGGAGCGAGCTTCTCAAGCCAAACCTCAAAGTCTTGGTGCAGACCGCTTTCAATGGCGTTGATGAAGACACTGGAAGTGATGTTCATGGCATTGACCAGGACAAGGCCCTCCTTGACACCACTCTCTTCCACGGCTTTTTGTACGGCTTCGGTGATATTTACCAGGCCGCGCCGTTTGTTGATGTTAAACCACAATTCCTTTCTAAAAGTAATCATGAGCACCTCCAATGGCATGTATAGTATACCACAGAGTAATTGCAACTTGTAGGATTAAAAAGTACACTGCCGCTCACTATGGATACTACACCGGTCATTTTGCCCAAGACAAGGGTATTGGGTCACCTGGCCATTCTTACGGTTGTCCTGATCTGGGCTACCACCTACATCTCAACCAAAATTCTCCTTGATGCCTTCACCCCCATGCACATCCTGTTGGTAAGGACCACGTTAGGATTCTTTTTCCTGTTTCTGCTCAATCCCAGGAAGATGGTCTACAAACAAAAATTTGACCGTCTCATCCTTGCCGGGGCCGGGCTCTGTGGCATATTCCTCTACTACTACCTGGAGAACACCGCCTTGGTCTACAGCTCTGCCTCCAACGTCGGGGTAATCGTAGCAACTGCCCCCTTCTTCACCCTTTTGGCAGTACATTTCATCCTGAAGGAAGAGCAGCTCAAGGCGCAGTATTTTGTAGGGTTTGCGCTCTCAATGCTGGGGATTTTTCTGATAAGCTACAGCGGTCAGTCTGAGCTGGCACTCAATCCTCTGGGGGATTTCCTTGCAATACTGGGTATTGTGGTCTGGGCTCTCTATACTACGCTGACACGCGTTGTTTCACGACGAGGCTATCCTACGCTGCTGGCAACCAGGACGATGTTCTTCTATGCACTTGTGGGCATGGCGGTGACCAATCTTCTGTTGGGGGACCTTCCCGACCTCTCAGCCGTGGTCCAACCCCCCTATGTCTTCCATTTTCTCTTTCTCGGGCTCATTGCTTCAGCCCTCTGTTTTGTCTTTTGGAACTTCGGGCTGAAGAGCATCGGGGCGATAA
>CAZGOK010000571.1:0-1142 GCA_964527665.1 uncultured Sphaerochaeta sp. | reverse complement strand
GGAGGCCCTGATGGAAACCAAAGAGTTCTATTCCCTAATCAAAGAGTACCAAGAAGCTGAAGTAGATATGGTCTTTTCAGAAAACGACCTGTTTGCGATAGAGCTGGAGGACAAAAGTCCTGCCTACGTCTCAATAGTTGAGGATGCCCTTGCCCTCTACCTTGGGCAGAGGGGTATAACCGGGTACCTCCGTCTCTGCTTTCTCGATCCTGATGCCACTGCCTTGGAAAAGAATGAAACAGAGAACTCCCAAGAGTGCTTTATCCTAACCTTGAACAATGCAAAGGAAGAACTGGAGCCTGAGGATCTGAAAGCCATCGAGGAAAGTGGCATTGAGTTTGCAGAGGGTTTCTATCCCATGGTGCGGGTCAAGCGCCAGTACCGCTTTCCCTGGTTCCTGGAAGAAGGTGAACAACAATCATTTGCCTTGGCTCTTCGGGGCATCCTATTTGCCAAGGCGTATGTTGCGCAGTTCGGCAAGGTGGGCAAGACAAACTCCCTTGTGCCCTGGCTTGAGAGCCTGGGCCTGGATGACATTGAGAAGCGGGAGTACTATCCCTACTTCAAGCAGACAGGCAAAGAAAATGATGTGTTTACTGTAGAGGCTAGAGAGCTCAGCGATGATGACTACGGGGTGGAGTATCCACAGGCAAGGCTTACCAATGAAGAGAAGCTCACCCGCTACAAGAGAATGAAGGCTAAGCCTGGCAAGATCCTGTATGTTGCAACCTTCCTTATGCACGAGCCACTCAGGCATGAGAAGGGTGGGGCCCCTGTCTTTCCTGTAGCCTATCTGCTTTTTGACCCCCAGAAGCACATCATACTCGACCTGCATATGGTGGATGACTACGAGCAGTATCATACCGCTTTCGTCTCCCGCTTGCTTGAAAGCTTTGACCAGGTGGGAAAACCTCAGGCAATTCACTGCTTTGGGGACCGTACCTTTCCCTTGCTCGCCCATCTGGGGGAGCAGATCAACATCATGATGGCACGAGGCAAGCAGAATGATGAGTTGGATGCGATCATAGAGGAGTTCATCAGCCAAAGCTTCAATGGTGAAGAGGAGCATGATCATGAACACCATGAACATGTGCATGGACCAGGGTGTGGCCATCATCATGAGTAAGGGGCTGTAGAAGAAA
>CAZGOK010000570.1:0-1148 GCA_964527665.1 uncultured Sphaerochaeta sp. | reverse complement strand
CTACTTTCTCGGCAATGCTGGAAGCGGCGAAATTTGGCAAGAACAAGGAAAACGATCCTATGGCCCAGGTGAACCTGCTGATGATCTGTGACGCCGTCACCGGCATTCCCCTGTACTTCCGTTCCCTCCAGGGCAACTGCTCGGATAAGAATGTCCTTGAGGTCACCCTTAAGGAGCTCAAGAATGCTGAGTTCCGCAAAGGTACGATACTGCTCATGGACAGGGGATTCTATAGTCTGGCTGTTATAGTGATGTTGTTGAAAAGTGGCTTCCAGTTCATTATGGGCATGCCCCTTACAGCCCCCTTCTACAAACAAGCTATCAGAGAAGCCTATGACGTAATTCTCGATACTGAAAACTACTACCCTTCGATCCGCATGCATGCCTGGACAAAGACCATCAGCTTTGCTGCCCCCAGAAGGGGCAGGGGTCCCAACAGCCATGAGCTTGCCCTCTACCTTTTTCATGATTCACAGAAACAGGCAGACGACCAGCAGCGGCAAGCCCGCAAGTTTGCTAAAATGAAGGAGGCACTTGAGTTGGACAGGAGCCTCTACAAGAAAGGCAACTCCTACGGCAAGTTCTTTGAACTTGAGCATGATGCTGAAGGTAAGGTCGTGGGGATCGCCAACAACAAGGAAGCACAAAGGGACAAGATGAAGGAGTGTGGCTTCTTCGGCTTCCTTGGTCCTGTGGGCCTAAGCTGTGAAAAGGTCCTTGGCCTGGTCAGGAACAGGGACTATGTTGAGAAGGACTACGAGTGCTACAAGACCAGGATGAGAAGGCCAAGGCACAGCCTTGAGGAACATCTTGAAGGAAAGATATTCCTTGTCTACATCACCACCATCCTGGAGATGTGGATCCGTAGGAGAATGGACGAGTATCTTCTCTTTGACAAGTACTCTTTCAACACCCTGAGGGATGAGATTTTCTCTGCAAAGTGGAGGAAGCCCAAGGGCAAGAATTTTGATAAGGGAGAGTGGTGTGAGCTGACCTTGGAGGTGCAGAAGCTCTTCTACATTTTCGGAGTAATGAAGGCAAAGGACCTGAGGGATGACATCCCCAAACTGGTGGAAAAGGAGCTGCGCAAAAGGCGGCTCAAACATGGATTGCCAGCAGTTGGGTGACCGCGGGTATCCTATGTACAA
>CAZGOK010000569.1:0-1152 GCA_964527665.1 uncultured Sphaerochaeta sp. | reverse complement strand
GGTGCCGGGGGACGGCATCGGGGTCGACATTGTACGGGAGGCGGTCAAGGTACTTGACCGTGTTGGTGCAAAGTTCGGCCACCAGTTCACCTACAGCACCTACCTCGCCGGCGGGTGTGCCATCGACGCCACCGGCATTCCTCTTCCTGCTGAGACCCTCAAGGGCTGTAAGGACAGTGACTCCATCATCCTCGGGGCAGTCGGCGGTCCCAAGTGGGACAGGCAGCCCAGCGACAACCGCCCTGAGAAGGCCCTGTTGGGGCTTCGCGGTGAGTTGGGCCTGTTCTGCAACCTCCGCCCTGCCATCATCTATAAGCAGCTTTCCGACGCCTGTCCCCTGAAGGCCGAGATCGTGGGAGAGGGGCTGGACATCATGGTTGTACGTGAGCTTACCGGAGGCATCTACTTCGGCAAACGCGGACGCGATGAAAATAGTGCCTACGATACGATGAGCTACACGGTAGAAGAGATCGAGCGCATCGTGCGCAAGGGCTTTGAGATCGCGCAGAAGCGAACCAAGAGATTGTGTTCTGTCGACAAGGCAAACATCCTCAACACCAGCCAGATGTGGCGCGAAATCGTGGAGCGCCTTGCCCCGGAGTATCCCGATGTCGCCTTGAGCCACCTCTATGTTGACAACGCTGCGATGCAGTTGGTGCGCAACCCCCGTCAGTTCGATGTCATCGTGACCGAGAACATGTTCGGTGACATCCTCAGCGACGAGGCTTCCCAGATCACCGGTTCGATAGGGATGCTGCCCTCTGCTTCGCTGAGGGAGGATGGCTTTGGCATGTATGAGCCCATCCATGGCAGTGCCCCTGACATTGCAGGCAAGGATATCGCCAATCCCATAGCCACCATCCTTTCAGTGGGGATGATGCTGCGCTATACCTTTGGCTTGGCTGAGGAGGCTGATGCAGTGGAAGCTGCTGTTTCCTCTGTCCTCGATGCGTCCTATCGCACCGCAGACATCATAACCAAGGGCATGAAGCTCGTTGGTACAAACGAGATGGGCACCCTCATAGCCCAGGCCCTGTAAAGGGGAGGTAGTAGGATGGACGACAGCAAGAAACGATCTAGTATGATGACCGAAGGCTTCGACAAGGCCCCTCACCGCTCCTTGATGAAGGCTCTCGGTTGGACTGACCGTGA
>CAZGOK010000568.1:0-1154 GCA_964527665.1 uncultured Sphaerochaeta sp. | reverse complement strand
GCTATGGGTGTCGATCCCATTGAGAAGAAGCCCCTCTACCACTACTACCCGGGCAGCAGGACCTTCTCCTTTGCCCTGTTCGGGTGTAACCTTGCATGCCAGTTCTGCCAGAACCATACCCTCAGTCAAGGCGAGCCCACCCTATCGCTTGCAAGCGAAAGGGTGGAGCCCTCCAAGATTGTAGCCATGGCGAGGGAGAGGGGGTGTCACTCCATAAGCTATACCTACAGCGAACCGCTGGTATGGCAGGATTACATGCTGGATGTGGCAACCTTGGCAAAGAGGGCGGGGATGCAGAACATCATGGTCACCAACGGCTCCTTCTCAAAGGAGGCGTTAGGGCGACTGCTTCCTGTCATCGACGCCTTCAACCTTGATATCAAGGGCGATGAGACCTTTTACAAGGAGGTCTGCAAAGGGCAGCAGAAGCCGGTCCTCGATGCCATAGCCGCCATTGCTGGCACAACAGCCCACTTGGAAGTAACCACCATGCTTATTGAGTCTATGCATAGTAGATCCGATGTAGCGGCTCTCGGCAGGGCTCTGCATGAACGTGGCGTACAGGTGTGGCACCTCAGCCGGTTCTTCCCCCAGTACAAAATGGCCAACCACAAGCCTACAAGCGAAGCCTATCTATCAGAGATGGTGAAATTGGCACAGCAATCAGGCATTCCCTACATATACAGCGGCAACAGTCATGCACAAAGGTCGACCTTCTGTCCCACCTGCCACGCCCAGCTCATCGATGAGCATAACAGAATTGACCCTTTGCTCGAGCATGGACGGTGCGCACACTGTTCTACCGCTATCTACGGGGTGTTCGAGTAGATCTTGGCAACTCTTCCAACCTGGCCCGACTGGAGCCTCACCTTGATGCCGTGGGGGTGGTTGGGGCTCTTGGTGAGGATATCCTTTACCACCCCTTCAGTCAGCTTGCCGCTTCTCTGGTCTTCCTTGAGGATGATGCCCACCTTCAAGCCTTCTTTGATATCTTTGCGAACATTTCCTTCCATAGTGACCTCTTGGCATGAGTATAGGCTTTTTTTCCAGTGAAGGAAACGGTCATGACAAAATAGGGCTATTCTGCTAGACTTCTCTCCTTAGGAGTCTTTGTGGTCAAATTAACAGGAATTAGCGTTGCCTACGGGCAACGG
>CAZGOK010000567.1:0-1154 GCA_964527665.1 uncultured Sphaerochaeta sp. | reverse complement strand
CCTCAGAATCAGTGAGCGAAGGGCATCCTGACAAGGTCTGCGACCAGATCTCAGACGCAGTGCTCGATGCATGCCTTAGCCAGGACAAACATAGCAGAGTAGCCTGTGAAGTGTTTGCAACTACCGACAGGGTCATTGTAGGGGGTGAGATCACCACCAACGCAGAAATTGATATCGAAGCGATAGTACGAGCAACAGTCAAGGAGATCGGATATACCGACCCTGGTTGTGGCTTTGACTACAAGAGCCTAGAGGTCACCAACCTCACCACAACCCAGTCAGCGGATATCTCTTTGGGAGTATCGGCCGGCTCAAATCTCTATGGGGAGCAGGGTGCTGGGGACCAGGGCATGATGTTCGGCTATGCGTGTGATGAGACTCCTCAGCTTATGCCTGCTCCTGTTATGTTTGCCCATGCCTTGCTGGAGAAGGCAAGCAAGCTTAGGAAAAGTGGACAAGCTCCTTTTTTGCTTCCTGACTCCAAGAGTCAGGTCTCTGTTGTCTACAAGAATGGCAAGCCGATCCATATTGATTCAGTGGTTATCAGCCACCAGCACAAGGCGAGTGCCTCACGCGATGAGATAGCTCAATTCCTTACAGAAGAAGTCATCAAACCAGTTCTTCAAGATACTGGGATGCTTACAGAGAAGACAAAGTACTATATAAATCCAACAGGAAGGTTTGTCATCGGTGGTCCTGCAGGGGATACAGGCCTAACTGGAAGGAAGATCATCGTAGATACCTATGGTGGTATGGGCCGCCATGGTGGGGGTGCCTTCAGTGGCAAGGATCCTTCAAAGGTTGACCGTTCTGCTGCCTACATGGCTCGCTTTGTTGCAAAGAACCTGGTTGCCAACAAGTTCTGCCAACGTTGTGAAGTGCAGTTCTCCTACGCAATAGGGGTTCCCTACCCCATCTCTATCTTTGTCGATACCTTTGGCACCGGCACGATAGAGGACAGCAAGCTGGAAGACCTGGTCAGGCAGAAGTTCGACCTATCACCGGCAGGCATCATAAAGACCTTCAATCTTCTCCGCCCCATCTACCAAAAGACGGTCAACTACGGACATTTTGGGAAGGAAGGGGCTCCTTGGGAAGAGATTGTAGATCTTACAATCTGAAGAGAATAAAGACAGAAACAATAAGAAAAACAG
>CAZGOK010000566.1:0-1158 GCA_964527665.1 uncultured Sphaerochaeta sp. | reverse complement strand
GCAAAGCCCATGAAGACAAAGGTACCGGTACTGATGATACGAGTGGAAACTCCAAAACCGGCAACCACGATGTCACTGTACCCTGCCGCTATGTTGTTGAGCACGATCATGGCAACACCCATCAGGGCCTGACTCAGCGAGGAGGGAATGCCAATGGAAAATATCTCCCGGAATATTTTCCTGTCGAATGAGAACAGCTTTGGCTTGATCTGCAACAAGGTCCTGTGCTGTGCATAGCGCCCCAGATAGAAGATAAGGGAGACAAGGTTTCCCAACACTGTTGCGATCGCAGCACCCCGAACACCAAGGCCAAAGGCAAAAATAAAGATTGGATCGAGGATGATGTTTGTCACAGTGCCAAGCAACATGCCAAATACCGATCCCATAGCGTCCCCTTCGGCGCGAAGCAATTGGCCCAAGGCATAGTTGGCCATGATGGGTATGCCACCGAGGAACAGCACCAAGACATACTCGGAAGCAAAACCTGAGGTATCGGCACTTGCTCCCAGGACAGAGACGAGGCTCTTGAGAAATACCAATCCTATAAGAGTGACTATCGCACCCAGGAAGATACAGAGGAAAAATCCTATGGTCAAAGTCTTGTCCGCCTGGTCCTGTCTCTTCTCTCCAAGGCTACGGGATATATAGGAAGAGGCTCCTGTCCCTATCATGCCACCTAAGGCCATCATGAGGATAAAGATTGGCATTGCAAGGTTTGCAGCAGCCAGTTGGTTGGGATCACCCAATTTCCCAATGAAAAAGGTATCGACAAGGTTATAGAGGACTTGCACCATCATCCCCATCACAACGGGCAAGGACATCACCATGATAGCTCTGGTGACAGGTGCGTTTGCCAGCAATTCAATCCGATCAGTTTTCATATACATCCTCATTGGATAGCATTTTGGCCTTCTGAGATACGCTTAGCAATGTCCTGAAGAAAACTTCCTTATCAGAATCAGAAATCCCTTGTAGCACCTCTTGTTTCCATGTCTCTGAAACTTCAAAGATTTTGCCTACTTCTTCTTTCCCATAGGCAGTCAAGGTCACAATCTTCTCTCGTCGGTTCATTTCATTAACTTGCCTATCAACAAAGCCCTTTTCCTCAAGTTTTACCAAGGCCTTGGCAATGGTTCCCTTATCCAAAGAGAGAGACTC
>CAZGOK010000565.1:0-1160 GCA_964527665.1 uncultured Sphaerochaeta sp. | reverse complement strand
GCAATGTAGGCTCTTTTGGTATCGAGGCATTTACACCAGTACTGAATGTGCCTGAGGTTGCGATCCTCGGTGTCGGTACCATAGTACCCAAGCCTATTGAGGCCAAGGACGGATCGATCTCCTTTGTGCCGCATATCGGGCTCTCCCTTACCATGGACCATCAGGCGGTCGATGGTGCGGATGCCGCACGCTTCCTCAAGGCTCTGATGGAGAATATCGCTTCGATTGACCTGTTGTTGGCGTTGTAGGAGTATTTGGATGAGAACATATGATCTGATAATAGTCGGCTCGGGCCCTGGTGGCTATGTGGCTGCAGAACGGGCAGGGGCCCTGGGCAAGAAGGTGCTGCTCATAGAGAAGGGCTTTCTCGGTGGGGTGTGCACCAACTGGGGCTGTATCCCTACCAAGAGCCTTCTGAATGGAGCAAAGCAGTACAAGCATGCCCTCGAAGGGGAGAAGCTTGGCATTGAGGCACAAGAGGTTGTCTACAACCTTGGGACGGCCATGGCCTGGAAACAGGATACCGTGGAGACGCTTCGAAGTGGCATCACCTTCTTGATGAAGGCTGCCAACGTGGAGACTCTCTTCGGTGAAGCTGTGTTTGTCGATGCACACACCGTCAAGGTGGAAGGGAAAGAGTACAAGGGCCACTACATGATAGTTGCCACAGGCTCTTCTCCGTTTGTCCCTCCCATCCCTGGGAGCAAACAGAGCCATGTGCTGACCAGTGACGAGATTCTCTCTGTTGAGAAGATTCCTTCAAGCCTTACCATAATCGGCGGAGGTGTCATCGGGGTGGAGTTCGCCTCGTACTTCTCGATGATAGGGACGAAGGTCACCATCATCGAGATGCTTGATGAGATCCTTCCCATGATGGATGGGGATTTTGCCAAGATGATGAGGCGCGAGCTCAAGGGCGTCGACTTCAAGCTTGGTTGCAAGGTGGAGGAGATTACCCCGGAAGGGGTTCTCTACACTGATGCAAAGGGCAAGAAGCAGAGCCTGGATTCCGAGCTTGTTCTGATGAGTGTCGGACGCAGGCCCAATGTGGCCGGCCTGGAGAACTTGAAGCTCGATATCGGTCGTGGTGGGATAGTTGTAAATGACCGCCTGCAGACCAACGTTGCAAATGTCTATGCTATCGGGGATGTCAATGGAAA
>CAZGOK010000564.1:0-1164 GCA_964527665.1 uncultured Sphaerochaeta sp. | reverse complement strand
TGGAGATCTAGTTGCTCGCAGACGGGCAGGGCACCGTCGTTCGCCTAGGCGAACGTGACTGTTCGGTGCAGAAGAACCACCAGAAACTGCTTGAGGAGAGCCCATCCCCCATCCTCAGTGAAGAGATGAGAGAGCGCATGTGCTGCGACTCGGTGAAGCTGTTTGAAAAACTTGGCTACCGGGGGGCAGGAACCGTGGAGTATCTGGTGGAAGGGGATGAGTACTACTTCATGGAGGTCAATGCCCGCCTGCAGGTAGAGCACCCTGTAAGCGAGCTGGTAAGTGGCCTGGACCTGGTCAAGGCCCAGATAGAGATCGCTTCAGGCAAGAAGCTGACCATAACCCAGAAAGATGTCCCCCTCAAAGGGTACGCCCTTGAGTGCAGGATCAACGGCAAGAGTGCAGGTGCCATCACAGAGCTGAACTTCCCCTTGGGCCCTCATGTGCGCATCGACTCCCATCTGGTGGCCAACTCGGTGCTCAGTCCCTACTACGACCCTCTGATAGCCAAGATCATTGTCCATGCCCCCGACAGGGACCAAGGGCTCTCAGTGATGCTCAGGGCCCTTTCTGAGGTGCGTATTGAGGGCATCGAGACAAACCTGGAAGAGCAGAAAATGCTCATCGGCTCGGTGGAGTTCGGCTCCGGACGCTTCGGTACTGACCTGTACGTGAAGCTCTGGGAAAAACAGGAGAAAAAGAGCCATGGAAAATAATGATAGGAAACGCTGTCCACAGTGTCAGAAAGATGTTGTGCTGGACAGCCACAAGATATGCCCCTACTGTAACTTCTACTTCCCCCTTACCCCCCAGGAGCGCCTCTCGCTCTTTGCCGACGAAGGGTCCTTTGTCGAGATGGCTGAGGGGATGCAATCGGTGAACCCCATCGCCTTGGCAGGGTATGAGGACAAGCTGAAGGAGAACCAGAAGAAGTCCTCCCTCAGTGATGCCGTCACCATCGGCAAGTGCCGTATAGAGGGCCAGAAGGCCATAGTCGGCATCATGAGCTTCTCCTTCATGGGAGGGAGCATGGGCTCGGTGGTAGGGGAGAAGATTACCCAGGCCATCATCGAAGGCTGCCTTGAAAGGGAGCCGGTCATCATCTTCACTGCAAGTGGCGGGGCCAGGATGCAGGAGGGGATATTCTCCCTGATGCAGATGGCC
>CAZGOK010000563.1:0-1165 GCA_964527665.1 uncultured Sphaerochaeta sp. | reverse complement strand
TGGCTATGTTCCTAATATGCTTATTTTGTTTAATCATCAATAATTCCTTCGGCGACAGTGTATCATGAAAAGGTTGTGGTACTTAATACTCCCAGACATTCTTCGCCCTTTTTTTTCCAATAAAAAACTTGACCAGTATCAGGGCGAACATACAAACCAGCGCTATGCTGATCGTAGCGAGCCCTCCGGCTATCCCTATTTGCTGTGCGACAGCTCCGACAATGATCGGCATGCCGATGGCTCCGATGGTTGCAACGGCGATGGTGGTGCCCACAGCAATGGTCGAGGCATTGTACTTGGGGTTCATGGTGGAGAGAACCGTCGGATAGGTTCCGCTCATGGCGAGGCCGAAACCAAAGATGCTCATGTAGATGAAGACAATGTTCTTTGAGCTGACCATCAGCAGGAAGAAGACTATCTGAAAGAAACCCAAGAGCACCAGCAACATATTTTTCCCCAGCTTGGTGGAAAGATACGCACAGGAAAGCCTTCCTATGAGGATGAAGACCCACAGCGCCGAACTGGTGGTCTGGGCAAGCGATGGGCTGAGGATGCCTGAATCGGTGAAGTAGGTCACCAGCCACCCCATGATGGAGGCCTCGTTACAGAGGTAGAAGAACAGGATGGCGGTATTGAGCCAATAGGACTTGTCCTTATGGAAACCGGTGGCAATATCCTTCTCTTTTTCTATGCTCTTGCCAGAGAGGGTGGAACGGCTGAAGAGGACCATGACAATAATCTCAAGGACCACTACAGTCCACAAGCTTATCCTCCAATGAACACCAAATACGGTGGTGGTGAATATTGCCAAAAAGGGTGCGAGGAAAGCCCCGATCGCAAAGGAGGCGTGCAACAGGTTCAACGCTGCGGTCTTGTTCTCTGAGATGTCACTCATCACCACGTTGGTGATGTTGCTCATCGTGCCGCGACCAATGCCTGTAAGCAGGAACGCCAGCAGGAGAAACAGGGGGTTTCCCGTAAGGGTCATCAGGAGGAACCCAATGACAAAGCCAAGGGAGAGGGTCACCGTACTTCTTTTGCGTCCTATCAGGTAGGGAAGAAACCCGCTGATGAGCAGTGCAAAGAAGTTCCCTACCTGGTGGGCTGAAATGACGGCACCACTGAGCACATAGCTCATATTGTACTCGGCTTTCATGAAGGGAAG
>CAZGOK010000562.1:0-1167 GCA_964527665.1 uncultured Sphaerochaeta sp. | reverse complement strand
AATTACTGTCACCTACACCATCAGCGGCACTGATGCAGCAAATTATATCAAGCCTGCAGACAACACGACCAATACAGGTACCATAACCAAAAAGCCTCTGACCTTCACCGTCTTTGCAGATGACAAGACCTATAACGGTAATGCAGATGCTACTGGTAGCATTACCCTTACTGGAGTGATAGAAGCAGACTTACTCAACGTGGGTGCTACGGGCACCTTCACCTTTACTGATGCTGATGGCGTTGTAGGTTCCGATAAGAAGGTCAGCGTGACAGAGATCATGCTCACAGGTTCTGAGAAGGACAACTACTCCATTTCAGGAACAACAGCAGAGACCGTGGGGACCATCACCAAGAAGACCTTTGACATGACCGGGATCACCTTTGTAGGCCAAAGCCCCACCTACGACACCCATGCCCATCCGCTGGCCATAGGGGGGACCCTGCCTGATGGAGTGAGCGTTTCCTACAGCAGCAACAACACCAGCACCCAGGCAGGCACCTATACGGTGGTTGCCTCCTTCAGTGTGGATGAGGAAAACCACACCCTCATCGAAGACATGACAGCGACGCTGACCATACAGAAGAGAGCCCTCACCACGGAGGGGACCTACCTTACCCTTTCCAAGGCGTATGACAAGAACCTCACAGCCCAGGTCAGCGTGGACCAGATAGT
This sequence comes from uncultured Sphaerochaeta sp., assembly GCA_964527665.1. GTDB lineage: Bacteria > Spirochaetota > Spirochaetia > Sphaerochaetales > Sphaerochaetaceae > Sphaerochaeta. The sequence continues at coordinate 492 of CAZGOK010000562.1, read as the reverse complement.
GAGTGGCAAGGTCAGAGGGGATGGCATAGTCCTGTCTGTAGAGGCATACTATGAAGACATATCTGTTAAAGCAAATAAAGCCATAACCGTCTACTATACACTGGCGGGAGAAAAGATAGCCAACTACACCAAGCCTGAGAACTACACAGTCCTTACAGGTGTTATCAGGCCCATACAGCTGAGCATCAGCGATCCCAGCTTTGCTGAGACAAGCAAGGCCTATGATGGAAATGATAGTATTAGTACCACTGCAGGAATTCTCAGTGGTGTTCTTCTTACAGATGATAGAGTAACTGTAACGGCTCGTGCAAACTATCTGACTGCACGGGTAGAGAACAACAAGTATATAAAGGTCACATACACCCTGTCCGGACCAGAGGATCAGGTTAAGCATTACACAGCACCTGAATCCTACTACACGAAAACTGGTACGATAACGAAGAAGGCCCTGACTGTATCAACATCTGTCGATACCCAGATAGTACCGTCGAA
>CAZGOK010000561.1:0-1167 GCA_964527665.1 uncultured Sphaerochaeta sp. | reverse complement strand
CATGAAGTACCAATCATTGTCTATCAAGCTTACAAAAGAGCAGCGCACACATTTTGAGAGCCTTGTGAGAAAAGGAGAAGGGAAGGCCAGGGAAATCAGGAAAGCTTCAATCCTTCTTGCTGTTGACGAGGCAGAGGGTAGGAAGAGGACGAAGGATGTAGTTGTTGCAGCTATCCTGAACACTACAGCCCAGACCGTCAGTCAGACCAAGAAGGATTTCCTCAATTCCCAGAAGCCTGAAATGACTATCAAGAGGAAAAAGAGGAAGACACCTCCTGTCCCTGCAAAGATAACGGGGGATGTAGAGGCTCATATCATAGCCCTCGCTTGTTCAACTCCTCCCGCAGGGTACGGTAAATGGACACTCAGGCTCATTGCTGACAGGATGATCGAACTGGAATATATCGATACAATTTCCCATACTTCAGTGGGAAAGACACTAAAAAAAACGAATATCACCCTCATCTAAAGAAAATCTGGTGCATTCCACCTAAACAGAACAGCGAATTTGTAGCAAAAATGGAGGATGTCCTCTCTGCATATGCCCGGCCTTACGATGAAAAGCATCCTTTGGTATGTATGGACGAGAAACCGGTCCAACTACTTGGAGATCTGAGGAAACCCATTCCTCTCTCAGAATCCAACCATACCAAGCTTGAGGATAGCGAATATGTAAGGAAAGGAACCTGTTCCATCTTCATGTTCACAGAACCTTTGGGATGCTGGAGAGAGGCTCATGTGCTTGAACGCAGGACAAAAAAGATTTGGGCAGCTCAGATAAAGTGGCTATTGGACGAACAATATCCGGATGCGGAGAAGGTGGTTCTTGTCATGGATAACCTCAATACACACAGTATCTCCTCATTGTATGAGGCTTTTTTACCAGAAGAAGCGTTCAGACTTGCTCAGCGATTGGAGTTACACTTCACCCCCAAGCATGGTAGTTGGCTTGATATAGCAGAGATAGAGCTCTCAGCCTTGACCAACCAATGTCTGGCTCACAGAAGGATCGACAACATTGAAGAGCTAAGAAGTGAAGTTATGAGCTGGTCTGTTTCCAGGACAGCCAATCAAAAAGGTGTTGATTGGCAATTCACCACAGAAGATGCAAGGGTTAAACTCAAGTCCTTATACCCAGTGATTGAATTGAAGAATTAGGCTTTACAG
>CAZGOK010000560.1:0-1177 GCA_964527665.1 uncultured Sphaerochaeta sp. | reverse complement strand
ATTCCAAATGACGCTTAATCATAGCATCGACTACAATATACAGTAGTGGGATGCATGCAGAAATCTATCAATCCCTCACACTCCAGGCTATACAGGACAACCATTTCTGATAATGAAAACCCAATATGTTATTTTCTTTCTATATAATATACATTTAGAAGAATTGTGTTTTATACCTTGTAAACTCACGCTAGAATTACCACAACTAATACCCCATATCCTTCAGCAAGGAAGAGAGGACCCTGAAGCGCTCACCCAACAGCTCCCCATCCTTGCCCATGGCATCGGAAAGCAGGCGGATGTCAGTATCGAGGAGGGGATTGTTTGTGCAGACCTCTACAGTCATTGCATCACCTTGAAGGCCAATCCTGTCGATCTGGGTATTGTCAGGATCATAATACTTGGGAAAGCGATAGGCATCCTGGAAGTAGAGGTTGGTCCTGCACAGCAGGATGGCTAAGTCGAGTACCCTGTTCAAAGGGAGCTCCTCACTCTGACGTGACCATTTCTCCCCTGTATGACGCCAGACTTTTGCCGAAGCCTCGACGCTTCCACGATCATTCCACTGGGCAAGCCCGATGGAAAGGCCTTGTGCATCCGAGTCATAGGCCCTCTTGCCATCGACTTCACCATAGTTCTCAACGACAATTACGGGCTTGTGTTTCAGTGTTGTGGGTATTTCCATACCTGTATCTCCTTTGCTTCTGGATATGTTTCCAGATAAAGCGATGCAAGGGTTGCAAGGTCATCCTTGTAATCCTTTGCCTCATCGTTCTTGTCATAGGGCAGTTCTTCAAGGACAGAAAACGTGAAATGCTCCCCTCTCTCCCTATTATAGAGGGCTTGCAGCTCAGGTTCATTGAGCATCCCCCCGATGGAAAGCCTGAACAGCAGCGAGTTCTTGGCACTCTCCAAGTTCTTGGCCCACCCTATGAACATTTCGTCAGTTGTTGTACAGAGCAAAGAAAAACACCCCATGGGGGGCTTGTTCTCCCTGTACTGCTGCCTGAGCTTCTTCTTGTCTATATTCATGTTCTCTTCATTCATGCATTATTCTCTCTTTTCAGGACCTCTTCGGTTGTGGCATGTCGTTACAGCCTTGTGGTATCTACTAAATTAGTAAATTACTACTTTAGTAGATACCACGTGGGCAAAAAACAAGCAAGGGCAACGCCCC
>CAZGOK010000559.1:0-1179 GCA_964527665.1 uncultured Sphaerochaeta sp. | reverse complement strand
CCCAGCATCTTCCTGAGATACCCCTCATTCAACAGATGCACTGTTTCAAATTTCCTTTGGTAGAATACTGCCCAGTTGTTGAATACACAGGGCATGGCCTTTGCCTTTTGCAGGGTATCGACTTGTATTAGGTTGAGAGGGATTCCCTCTTTTTTGCAGTAGGCTTGGACCTCCTTGATACAATTGGGTATGTAGGGACATTGCAAGCCGTAATAGATGGTCAGTTCCTCACTATCAATGGTCTGTTTTCTTGCACTCTCTGCAAACTGGGGCTTGGTGCCATCGAATGAGAGGGCCAACAGCTCATACTCACCGATGCTATCGACAGTTTCAAAACCATGCTTAAGCATGAAGGTCTTGTCGCTCAAGAAGGGTTTCTTCTTCTTTGCACTGATAACGCATACCCCCGATCGTCCCTGTCTTTTTGCATCAGCAATACAGCAAGAAAGGAGTTCTTTTGCATACCCCTTGCCCTTGAAACTGCCTGATACCCAAAGACAGTGGATGTAGAGGTAGTTTTCCCCTACAACAGGAACCCATGCACTTTCCAGCGGGGTGTACTCGATGAAGACCTTGCCCCTGGCATCAAGCTTTGTGAAGGTGTGCCCATCGGCAAGCCTCTTCTTGATCCAGGCTTTCTTTGCCTCGACTCCCGCCTGGTGCTTCTTGTCAGCTATAGCACAGCAGATATGTTCCTGCTCCAAGTTATCTATATTGAGGGTAATGAATTCCATAAACTTCTTCCTCTGATTTTTGTCTTGATCATATTCGGTTATTTTTATTTATTTGGTCTTTTTATTTTGGTGTTCGCTTAATGGTTTCTTGATTTATTTATCTTTGGAAAACAGATGCCCTCATGATAAGCCCCTATTGATGGCGCAGGCAAGAGGGAATATCCATCTTCAGCGATCGCCTGATAGGCAGCCATGCAACGATCATCGAAAGGCCAACTCCTGAGGCTAGGGTCACGAGAAAGGACCTGAGGTTCCAGGTACCCCGTACAATGCTCTGGACCCTATAGCCAATATCCATATCACGCATGATAAAGCCCATGTCAATGCCGACATTGACCATATAAAGATTGACCAAAGCCCCCAAGGCAAGGCCGATACATGATCCAACAAATCCGATGCCCCCTGCTTCAAATAGGAACGAGAGCATGATATGGCTGTCTTTCAT
>CAZGOK010000558.1:0-1183 GCA_964527665.1 uncultured Sphaerochaeta sp. | reverse complement strand
GAAAGGGATTACACAGGAATCTGTGGCTACAGTACCGGAGGCCTCAACAGCATCTATGCTGCCCTTACGTATCCCCATGTGTTCACCCGTCTTATTGCAATGAGCAACGCGGTCTTCATATGGATGGATTACCTGTCAAAGAAGCTGCAGAGTTCCGATTACTCCCACCTTTCGTATATATATCTTGATGTAGGGACTGAAGAGCCTGAACGCTTCTCATCTGGAAATACCTCTTACGATATAGGTGAAAGTTCTTTGAAGCACATCTACCTAAATCCTAGGAGGTCTGGAATAGCTGATATGCCTATGAAATGGAAAAGAAAAGAGAATATGAATAGGACTAGAAAGAGGCCCTTTCGGACCTCTTCTCTTGGTATGCGAAGGATTTTCTTTTCTATGCTATCTTCAACAGCTGTTTCAGTTGGTCCTTTGCCTGGTCCAGGATACCGTTGTACTGATCATCAAGTTGGGCTAGGTTTTTGTCCAGCAGCTTCATGAACTCAGGATCCTGTTCGGGTCTCAGGACGAAATTGGGGCCGTACTGCTGGCGCATCTGTGCCTGTTTCTGTTCCAAGTGAGGGCCGAACTGCTCTTTCATCCGTGCTATGAGGTCCTCCTGGTTCTGGAGGTACTGGCTGAAGAATCCTTCAACCTGCGATACGAGGCTTGTGATCTGCTCATCGCCTTCGGCTATGATGGTTCCCAAGGCAAGGAGGTTTGGAAAAGCCTCCTTGAAGAGGGGCGTCCTGGGAAGGGCGAGGTTGGAAAGCAGGGTAAGGGCCATCCCCTCCCTGATAGTCTGCTTCTCATCTTCTGGATAGGCGTCATATTTCGCCTGGGTATCCTCTTTCTTCACATCTATATCCATCAGAAAGGCCGCAGCAATCTGGCGTCCTTCCTTGATCTTCATATCACGGCGTATCTTTGCAGGATCAGCCTCCAAAGATGCTGTCTTCTCCAAGGCAAGTTCCCAAGCTGATTTTATAATGGCCATTGTGTACTCCTTCCCACTTTTACTAAGATAGCCAACTTCTCTCTCTTGGACAAGTCGGGCATTGGTGATATTCTCAACCCATGCTAACCGAACATACGATAATATATGCTTTTGACCTCTTCGGTACCTTCATATTCGCACTTACCGGTGCAGTCAAAGGTGTTCGTGTCAAACTCGACATCCTGGGTG
>CAZGOK010000557.1:0-1185 GCA_964527665.1 uncultured Sphaerochaeta sp. | reverse complement strand
AAAACTCAGCAAAGAAGCCCTTGAAGCCTACAAGGCAATGTTGAAACTATCGGAAGAAGAGAAAGAGCTCGTTCTTTGTGAGCTTTCCCAGCCTGAACCAATAGAAACAGTCTTGGAACAACCCAAAGAGAAGGGGAATTGCCCCCATTGTGAAAGTTCCCATGTGAGCAGGTATGGTAAGACATCATTGGGTTACCAAAGGTTCATCTGTGTGGATTGCCGCACTACTTTTGTAGGAAAAGGAAGGCCGGTATGGACTAGAAGCCATTTCCCCAAAAAAAAGTGGGTTGAGTACATCAGGCTCATGAATCTGGGTGCAAGCCTCAGGGATATTGCTGATGCCTTGGACATCAACCTCACCACTGCATTCTTTTGGAGGCATAAGATTCTCACAGCACTTAAGGATGGCAAGTCCGATGCAGTTTTGGAAGAACATACTCAAGCCGATGAAACCTTCACATACTTGAACACCAAAGGTAATGTCAACGCCAATAATAATTTACATACTCACAAGCCCACTAGTCGTGAGCCCGATTACAAAAGTGTAAGAAAATCCGGAAATAGGCATGCTAGGGGATCATGCAGTAGCACAAGAGGCCTGAATCAAGGTCTGGTTTGCACCCCACTAGCTATAGGTGGGAACGAAATTTGCTGGGGAAAACCCTCAAATATGGGTGCCCCCTCCTCTGATGACCTTGATTCCGTGTATACCGGGCATCTTGGAGAAACTGTGATTCTGATAACTGATGCCTCTCGAGCTGCCGGTAAATATGCACAAGACAAAGAGCTTCCTATCATCCAGCTGAAAAGCAAGACTGAATCCAGACAAGGCAAATACAATTTGCAGAAGATAAACCAGTTGCATGCTACCTTCAAAAAGGATTTGGCTAGCTTCAACGGTGTAAACACCAAATATCTTGAAAATTATGCAAATATGACTATTTTCAAGCAGGAAACCCCTGGTATGTCAGCCATATCCAGGACAGCCTTGCTAACTGAGAAACTTAGCAATCTCCCCAGTGTAGCTCTTTGGAAAGACTTGAGAGGTACAGATTATCCACAATTCGTCTATGATGTGCATGAAACAACATCAGAGAAAGAGGTTTCAACATAGGTTGTCAAACATAGCCAATATTATGTACAGAACAGTGGATACCGATGAACTCATCATCGCTGTTGCATCAT
>CAZGOK010000556.1:0-1187 GCA_964527665.1 uncultured Sphaerochaeta sp. | reverse complement strand
CGAAGGCGTATGCCCTCGGTAGAATTTAGGAGGTTCACATGAAAAAAAGTTTGGTAATCTTACTGGCTTTGATTGTTCTCGCTTCTTTTGCACCAATTTTTGCCCAGGCCGCAGCAGAAAGCGGAAAGCCTTACATCGCAGTTGTCTCTAAAGGTGAGCAGCACGATTTCTGGCAGCAGGTAAAACTTGGCGCTAACGCAGCAGCTGAGAAGTATGCAGTTGATATCACCTTCGAAGGCCCACCTTCAGAAAGCGATGTCCAGATTCAGGTAGAGATGCTGAATAACGCAATGGCCAAGAATCCAGTAGCTATTGCTTTGGCAGCATTGAACACCAGCAGCGTAATTGACCAGTTGCAGGAAATCAAAGCAAAGGGTATTCCTGTAATCGGTTTTGACTCTGGCGTTCCTGAAGCTCCAGAGGGGTCAATTTGGGCAAATGCTTCTACTGACAACTTCAATGCAGCCGGATCGGCAGCAAAGAAAATGTTTGAAGTCATCAAACCTAGAATTGAAAGTGCAACCGATGCAAAACCCGTGAAAATTGTTGTCATGAACCAGGACGCATCCGGTGAATCATTGCTGAGCCGTGGAAAGGGTTTCCGCGACACCATGATTGACCTTATTGCCGACCAGACAAAACTTTCCAAAAATGACATCAAGGTCACCGGAAACGTAGGTTACATCGCTCCTCATAACCCCACAAACGGGAAAAAAGTCATCATTGAGATGATTGTTCCTGCTTCTGCCGCTATGACTGATGCTACCAACGCTTCTCAGGCTGTCTTGAACAAGATTGTCTCTGATAACGTCCTCGGAATCTTCTGCACAAACGAAGCTACCGTTAAGGGTCTGCTTGCAGCAACCAATGATGGTGCTATGCTGAAGACAAACGCAGCTTTCAAGAATGTTATTGTACTTGGATTTGACTCCGGTGCAGCTCAGAAGAACGCAGTCCGTGAAGGCTACTTCTTCGGTTCTGTAACCCAGGATCCATATTCAATTGGTTACAAGGCTGTAGAACTTGCTTACCAGGCCTACAAGGGAGAGAAAGTCTCTGATGTGGACACCGGTGCTAAGTTCTATGATAAGAGCAACATGAACGATGCTGACATCAAGGGTCTTCTCTACGACTAATCATTGTTCTTTCGGTTAATTCCAGAGGTAGGGGGCCGTATACACATATAT
>CAZGOK010000555.1:0-1187 GCA_964527665.1 uncultured Sphaerochaeta sp. | reverse complement strand
TAGACGAGATCTTCACCAACGAGAACCTGCGCAGGACCTATGGTGGAAAGCTCTCCTTCCTGGAGGAAAAAAACGATGCCATTCCCCTCGCACAAGAGCCTGCCAAAGGAGAGAAGCCATGATGTTCTTTGCTGACTACACCCTTCGCATCGTTGCTTTAGGCGCAGCGCTTCTGGGAATTGTCGCAGGTTCCCTTGGCAGTTTTGCCGTCCTGAGAAAACAGAGCCTTCTAGGGGATTCCATATCCCATGCAGCCCTTCCAGGAATCGTACTGGCCTTCATGATCACAGGAAGCAAGAGCTCACTCATCCTCCTCTTGGGAGCGGCTATTGCCGGTTGGATCGGCTCGTTCTTCATCCTTGCGATCATACGGCGATCGCGCATCTCCAGTGATGGGGCGCAGGGAGTCATCCTCAGTGTATTCTTTGGTATCGGACTCTTGTTGCTTACCTTTATCCAAGGCCAACCCAATGCAGCTCAAGCAGGTCTGGACAAGTACCTGTTCGGACAAGCGGCTGCCTTGCTGGAGGAAGACCTGTGGATAACAGTCATCTTCGGAGCAATTGCCATCATATGCATGGTCCTATTCTGGAAGGAGTTCAAGCTGATGACCTTTGACCCGATCTATGGCGAGAGCCTCGGATTCTCATCAAGGGTTACCGACCTGATGATCACAGCTCTGATAGTCATTGCAATCGTAACCGGGCTTTCTACTGTCGGTGTAATTCTCATGAGCTCAATGCTCATAGCCCCTGCATCGGCGGCGAGGCAATGGACAAACAAGATGGGCTCGATGGTTTTTCTGTCAGCCTTTTTCGGAGCCCTTGGAGGAGTAGCCGGGGCCCTGCTTTCAAGCATCATCCCCAATCTTCCCACAGGACCTGCAATTGTACTCTGCCTGACGGCGATAGTCATCCTCTCCTTATTGCTCGCACCCAACAGAGGTATTCTTGCCCGTTCTATCCAGCGATACAAGAACCGGTTCGCCTTCTCGCTACAACGGCTGTTGCTCGATCTCTACCACTTGGAAGAGAATCACGCTGATGGCAAGCGTGCCCATAGTGTGAAGACCATCTCACTTATCCGTAGCCGAGAGGGAAATGTACGCATAGCCCTTCAGGCAATGCAGGGTAACATGTGGGCGGTGCAAACTGATGACAAGCTCTGGGCCCTGACCGGCGAAGGGC
>CAZGOK010000554.1:0-1188 GCA_964527665.1 uncultured Sphaerochaeta sp. | reverse complement strand
GTGAATAGTGTAGCATTTTGTAGATAGGTTCCCGATATCTCCAGCTCGATGGTCGGCCCATACCCTGCCTTGGCATCCTTTCGGTCCAAGACCTAGAGGTCCTGGTCGTCTAGCGCCCGCTTGAGCTGCAGGTTGTTGGAGAGCAACAGACCCTTCAGGGAAGCTTCCGTAAAGGTTGCCCCTGATAGCAGTGATGCCCCTAGTATGCATATGATCAGCAGTAAAATACTTCTCTTGTTCATGATCGTCTGGCCTTCTTGCGTAGGACACGCCTTTCGGTAAGATAGTAGAGCACCGGGATGATGAAAAGCGTTATCAGTGTTGAGGAGAAGAGCCCTCCGGCTATGGCCTGTCCCAAAGGAGCATATATTTCAGCGCCCTCCCCTGCTGCCAGGGCCATGGGGACTACCCCCAACATGGTGGTGATGGTGGTCATGAATATGGGCCTGAGGCGTGAGGCACTGCCCTCGGTTATGGCATCCAACAAGCTCTCTTCGCTTTCCAGTGCTACAGTTTCTCTATTCCCTTGGTCATCATTTTCCGGGTTTTCATTCTTATGGCTTTCACCAGCTTCGTTTTTCTGTCGCCGCAGGAGATTCACATAGTCGATGAGGATGATGCCGTTGTTCACCACGATACCCCCAAGGGCTATGATGCCAAGCAAGGAGACGATGCTGAGCGTCGAGCCAAAGCCCAATAGCCCCAACACCACCCCGATGATACAGAAGGGGATTGAAACGATGATAATGGCCGGCTGCCTGAAGCGCTCAAACTGAATTACCATTACGGTATAGACAAGGAACCATGCGATCAGGAGGGCGGAGACGACAGGGGGGATGGACTCCTCTATGAGTTGGAGCACCCCTCCGGAGAGGCTCTTCACCCCGTCGGCCAAAGGTTCTGCCTCCAGGTATTCATTCATCCGAGCCAGCACCATGGAGGTGTCCTCATCGACAAGGGCCGCCCCGATGGTGATGGTCTTTGCACGATCGGTGTGGTTGATCTCACTTAAGGTCGGCTGCACTTCAAGCTTCGCCACCGCAGAGAGCGGGATGGAAGCGCCCCCCATGGAGTGGAGAGTGATGGAGTTGAGCGTATCAGTGGTGAAGGGCTTGTCGGTGGCATCACTGCCCACCCTGATGGCATAGCGCTCCCCGCGCCTGTCGGTAAAGGAGGAGGCCTCCATCC
>CAZGOK010000553.1:0-1192 GCA_964527665.1 uncultured Sphaerochaeta sp. | reverse complement strand
AACAGCGCCCTTTTTCTTCGACAATTACGTGTTTTTGATGATGGCAGCATTCCCGTAAATGAAGATAATATTGATTTTTGCCATATTTCTCAGGCTTATCGCAATATTCATGAATGGTATACAGAAAAGAGAAAGTCTGCTGATTTTGACAAAGGACAGTTCATTTCCAAGTTTTATCAGTTTACAAAAGTAATCTGGTATGAACCGGTTGTTCACGGTGATGGTCTTGATGACTCCATTGCAATTTTTACTAGGTTGAATATCGGCAAGATCCCTCTGACAGATGCGGAGTTGATCAAGGCGATATTTATCAAACAGTCAAACTTTTCGTTAAGTGAACTAAACGAAGATGATAAGCGGAAACAGTTTGAGATCGGTCTTGAATGGGATCGAATCGAAAACGACCTTCATGATGCTGCATTCTGGTCTTTTCTTACGCCCGTTTCCTATACACCGGAAACCCGTATTGACCTTCTTTTTGAGCTGCTCACCGATATGCCTAATGAGAATGAGAGCTATAGCATTTTTCGAATGTTTGAGAATAAATACAAGATGACATCTCCGGAAGAAGTACATTCGACCTGGCGCAAAGTCACTGAAACTTTTGAAACATTGATAGAATGGTATCAATCACGAGAGCTATACCATAAAATTGGTTTCCTGATTGAAGCTGGCACACACATCAAAGATATTTTTGAACTAGCTCAAGGCAAAAAGAAGTCTGCATTCATCAATGAGTTAAACTGCCTGATCAGCAGTCACATTCCTGAAGATTTTGATGCACTCAATTATAACAGTGATCGCAAGCTCATAAAGAACGTCCTCCTGCTTCACAATATTCAGACATTGCTTAACAATATCGAGGAAACATCACGATTCCCATTTGAACGCTATAAGGAAAATAAAAAAGGGTGGGATGTTGAACATATTCACTCCAAGACCGATCAGGATGCATTTCCTCTTCGAGAAAAAGATCAGCGAGAATGGCTCAGAGAATCTCTGGGTTATGTGGGCAATGATCTTCAGCAAGATATTAAAGAATTTTTATCCACATCTACATGGAATTCTCAACTGTTTTTTAATTATGCCCAATCTGTTTTGACTCAACTTTCCGGAGATGAAAACCGTCAAAATGGAAATAATCCAGAGTCCGGAAAAGGTAGGCATAAAGATGGACTTGGCAATCTAGCAT
>CAZGOK010000552.1:0-1196 GCA_964527665.1 uncultured Sphaerochaeta sp. | reverse complement strand
ATATATACGCCGCCGCAGTCTGGCACAGAGGTGGCCAGCTTGTCCAGTTCCTGGGGATCGCTGACGATCTTCAGGTTGTCCCGAGCCCACTGTACCAGCGAGCCTGCAACCGCCACCGATCCTTCAAGGGCATAGACTGGCTTATCGTCTCCCAACTGGTAGGCAACCGTCGACAGGAGCCCATTGTCTGAATAGACAAGCTTCTCACCGGTATTGACCAGGAGGAAACACCCGGTCCCATAGGTGCTCTTGCCCAGGCCCTGGGTAAAGCAGGCCTGCCCAAAGAGGGCCGCCTGCTGGTCGCCAAGGATTCCACACACCGGCACCTCAGCACGAAGCGGTCCGCTTGGCGCTGTCTTGGTATAGACCACCCCTGAGGAGGGGACGATGGTCGGCAGCGAAGCTTTGGGAATATTGAAGAGGGAGAGCAGCTCGTCATCCCACTGGCAGGTGCTGATGTTCATCAGCATGTAGCGTGAGGCGTTGGTGACGTCGGTGACCACAACCTTGCCCCCGCTGAGGTTCCAGGTAAGCCAGGTGTCTATGGTTCCAAAGACAGCCTCCCCTTTTTCCGCCTCTTCGCGCAGGCCGGGGACGTTGTCCAGCAGCCAGACGATCTTTGAGGCGGCAAAGTAGGGGCTGAAGATGAGCCCGCTCCTTTCGCGCAGCCAGGAGGCCTCAACCTTCTCCTTCAACTTGTCGATGAGTGAGGATCCCCGCAGGTCCTGCCAGACGATGGCATTGTGCCAGACCTTCCCTGTCTTGGGATTCCACGCGATGATGGTCTCACGCTGGTTGGTGATGCCTATGCCCAGGATGTCAGAGCCCTTTGCACCGACCTTCTTCATTGCCTTGACTATGCACGAGCCGCTGTTGTCCCAAATCTCCCAAGGGTCATGCTCCACCCACCCCGGTTGGGGAAAAACTTGCTGGTGCTCAAGCTGGGCAGAGGCTATATTCGCCCCTTTCTCATCAAACAAGATAAAACGGGTACTGGTAGTGCCCTGGTCCAACGCTCCTATATACTTCATGCAAAGCCTCCTCATTGCCCCTAGTATAGCTTCTTGCCCCCTTTTTTGAAAGGCAAAAAGCCAGCTATGCATCCCTCTTTGCAAACAGGTGCCCCTCCTTGCATTTTACCCTATGGAAGAGGTGAGCATTGTGCTATACTTCCCACCATGAAACTAGAAGAAATA
>CAZGOK010000551.1:0-1196 GCA_964527665.1 uncultured Sphaerochaeta sp. | reverse complement strand
AAAATCCTGAGGGTTCAAAAAAATATTCGAAGTACGTACCTTTCTGGGCATAATCTTATTGTATGGACATTTTACAATGCTGAAGTAGCAATATTTGACTTGCTTTTTTCTCATACTTGTACTGACAAAGCACCCCAGCTTTCCTAGCTGGGGCACCTCTCTATCTTCTTTGCTTTCGTTGTCTTTTCTCTCTATCTATTCAGCCTCTACAGGTCCTTCACTCTCCGCCTCTTCAGCAAAGCTCTCCTGGCTTAGCTGGGCAAAGGAACTCTTGCCCACATCACCATACAAGAGCAACTGATCGAGATACTCGATGGCTGCTCGTATCTTGGAGCGTAGAAGATGACCTCCACTTTCGACAGTGGAGAACATCGTCTCAAGATGGACGACCGGCTTCCAGTCGTATGCCTTGCCATGGAAGAGGATGATCTTCTCCAACACCTCGATGATCTCCCTACTGCTCAAGGGTTCAAGCTGTTTGGCATCAACGATGGCCTTTAGCACACTCTTCATCGGCTCCTCATCATCAGGATAGATCTCAGAAAGATACTGGAACTCCTTCTTTGCCTCAATGACATCCTCCACGTAGGAGGCAGTGAAGGCAAAAAGGGAGAAGGTGGACTCAAGTTGCTTAGGGGGGAACAGGAAGTGCGCCATGTTGTTGTAAGCCTTCAGTCGGGTCTTCTTTCCCAACCTCCCCACCAGCTCCGACTCATCGAAGAGGATGACCCACCCCTTGTAGCCAAGCTGCTTGAACAGGTGGCTCATGAAGGCCACATAGTCCTGGGAGTGCTTTGTCTTGGCAAAGTTCACATTGAAGGAGACCTTCTCGTTGAAGATTCGCCTATAGATCTTCTTTATCTGGTGGTTGGGCACGAAGTCCCCTTCCAAATCTGTCTGCAGGAGGAACTGCTCGTCCTGGTCATCGGTATTTATCAAGGACCTGAGCAGGTAGTAGATCCTATCAGTCTCCAGCTGCGTAGCGGCAAACAACAACAGGTCGCTGGTAAGCTTTGCATTGGGGGTAAGGCGGGAGAGCTCCTGGGCGAAGCCCGGCTGCAGCCTGTTGGGGAGGTAGGTATTGCTCACCAGCTTCTGGTAGACGAGGTACAGCTTGTCCAGGGGTGTCTCCTTGCTCAAAGAGAGCATGGAGACGACCATGTTGTTCTTATGTGCAACGTTGAAGACCGTATTCA
>CAZGOK010000550.1:0-1198 GCA_964527665.1 uncultured Sphaerochaeta sp. | reverse complement strand
GTTTGACATAGTGAATTTTGTTCAATATACTGAACACGTACATTGTAATATTGCTCTGCGCCATTGTCAAGGAAAGTCATTTTCGGAGGTGTGTATGAAACGTATTTTGATCATAGGTTCACTTGGGCAGCTCGGTTCGGAAATAGCCTATGAATTGCGCAAGCGGTATGGCAATGACAATGTTGTACTGACTGATATCCGTGATGACATCAACTTGCCTCTGGTCCAGGGTGGGCCCTTCTACAAGGTCGATTGTAGGGATGGAGAGGCTATCCTTGAGATTGTACAAAAGCACAATATCGACACCATCTACCACCTTGCAGCAATCCTGTCGGCAACTGCCGAGCGCAATCCGCTCAATGCATGGAACATCAACATGGGCGGTCTGATGATCACCCTCGAGATAGCGCGCCAAGAGGGATGTGCTGTCTTCACCCCTTCCTCCATCGGGGCCTTCGGTCCGACAACTCCCAAGAAGTTTACCCCCCAGGACACCATTCAGCGTCCCACCTCCATTTATGGGGTTACCAAGGTTGCGGGCGAGCTGCTTTGCGACTATTATAACCATAAGTACGATGTGGATACCCGGGGCATCCGCTTCCCTGGGGTCATCAGCAACCTGACACCCCCTGGAGGGGGTACCACCGACTATGCGGTTGAAATTTACTATGAGGCGGTACGCAAGAGCCAATACACCTGTTTTTTGCGAGGGGATACCTACCTGGATATGATATATATGCCGGATGCAGTCCAGGCAGCCATCCAGATCATGGAAGCTGATCCTAGCAGGCTGCGTCATCGCAATGCCTTCAACATTGCAGCAATGAGCTTCTGTCCCGAGGAACAGGCTGCCTACATCAGGAACCATATCCCAGAATTCACCATCTCGTACAATATAGACCCGGTCAAGCAGGCGATAGCCGACTCCTGGCCGGATGCCATGGAGGACTATGCAGCACGGGTTGAGTGGGATTGGAAACCCAAGTATGAACTCGCTGCGATGACAAAGGATATGCTCGACACCATCAGAGGGAGGGAGAACCATGAATAAGACCATTGAAAAGGAACTGCAGGAATTTCTAGACCAACTGAAAAAAGAAGGCCTCGATAAGAAAGAGAGAGTCCTCTCTAGCAGCCAAGGCGCTTCCATCGAGGTGGGCACCAAGACCGTACTGAATTTCTGTGCAAACAATTATCT
>CAZGOK010000549.1:0-1198 GCA_964527665.1 uncultured Sphaerochaeta sp. | reverse complement strand
AGATAATTGTTTGCACAGAAATTCAGTACGGTCTTGGTGCCCACCTCGATGGAAGAGCCTTGGCTACTGGAAAGGACCCTTTCCTTCTTGTCCAGTCCTTCTGTCTTCAATTGGTCTAGAAACTCCTGCAGTTCCTTTTCTACGGTCTTATTCATGTGTTTCCCTCCCTCTGATGGTATCAAGCATATCTACCGTCATAGCAGCAAGTTCGTATTTTGGCTTCCAGTCCCACTCGACACGTGCAGCATAATCTTCAAGGCTATCCGGCCAGGAATCGGCTATCGCCTGCTTGACCGGATCGATCTCGTACGAGATGGTGAAATTGGGGATATGGGTCCTAATGTAGGCAGCCTGTTCCTCAGGACAGAAACTCATGGCGGCAATGTTGAAGGCATTGCGATGACGCAGCCTGCTAGGATCAGCTTCCATGATCTGGATGGCTGCCTGGACTGCATCCGGCATATATATCATATCCAGGTAGGTATCCCCTCGCAAAAAACAGGTGTATTGGCTCTTGCGTACCGCCTCATAGTAAATTTCAACCGCATAGTCGGTGGTACCCCCTCCAGGGGGTGTCAGGTTGCTGATGACCCCAGGGAAGCGGATGCCCCGGGTATCCACATCGTACTTATGGTTATAATAGTCGCAAAGCAGCTCGCCCGCAACCTTGGTAACCCCATAGATTGAAGTGGGACGCTGAATAGTGTCCTGGGGGGTGAATTTTTTGGGGGTGGTAGGGCCGAAGGCTCCGATGGAGGAGGGGGTGAAGACTGCACATCCCTGTTGGCGGGCTATCTCGAGCGTAATCATAAGACCACCCATGTTGATGTTCCATGCGTTGAGCGGATTGCGTTCAGCAGTTGCCGACAGGATAGCTGCAAGGTGGTAGATGGTATCGATGTTGTGCTTCTTCACAATCTCAAGGATAGCCTCCCCATCCCTGCAATCGACCTTGTAGAAGGGTCCACCCTGGACCAGTGGCAAGTTGATGTCATCACGGATATCTGTCAGTACAACATTGTCATTGCCATACCGTTTGCGCAATTCATACGCTATTTCCGAACCAAGCTGACCAAGTGAACCTAGGATCAATATGCGTTTCATACATACCTCCGAACATGCCTTTCCTTGACAATGGGGCATAGCAATATTACAATGTACGTGTTCAGTATATTGAACAAAATTCACTATGTCAAAC
>CAZGOK010000548.1:0-1203 GCA_964527665.1 uncultured Sphaerochaeta sp. | reverse complement strand
TCAAGGCCCTGCTTGACGGGGGAGCCAAGGTAGCCATCATTGCCCACCAAGGCGATACCCTGGACTACCAGAACCTCATCCCCCTCTCCGAGCATGCAACCATCCTCCAGGAGCTGACCGGCTACCCCATCGCCTACATTGACGATGTCTGTGGCCAAGCTGCTGTTGAGAGGGTGAAAAGCCTGAAGGATGGGGAGGCCGTCCTCCTAGGGAACCTTCGCTACCTTTCGGAGGAGATCACAGCCTTTGAAAAGGAGGTGAAGCTCGCCCCTAAAGAGATGCTGGAGACCTGGCTTGTCCGCTCACTCGCACCCATAGCCGACCTCTATGTAAATGATGCGTTCGCAGCAGCCCACAGAAGTGCTCCCTCAATGGTGGCATTCCAAGAGGTTCTTCCTACCGCAGGAGGAAGACAGCTGGTAGCTGAGTACACCGCCCTCTCACTGGTGGCGGCAACCCCTGCCAGGCCCTGCATCTTTGTCCTGGGTGGGGGGAAAATCTCCGACGCCTTTGGCATGATGCGCAATGTGCTCACAGAGAAGAGCGCCGACAGGATCCTCACTACAGGCATAACAGGTCTGGTGATGCTCTTGGCAAAGGGTGTTGACCTGGGAAAGGCTACAGAGCAGTTCCTCAAGGACAAGGACCTCCTGGGGTTTGTCGATGAAGCAAAGGGGTTGCTCAAGGAGTGGGAGGACAAGTTCCTTATTCCTGAGGACCTCGCCTATGAGAGTGAGGGAAAGCGAGCTGAGATCGTTGCGACTGCCATCAAGGGGAGTCCAGGAATGCAAGAGAAGCTTTTCCCTGATGTCGGGCAGAGGACTATCGAGCGATACCAACAGGAGATCGCCCAGGCTGGATCCGTCTTTGTGAACGGTCCTGCCGGAGTCTATGAGGACCCCAGGTGGGAAAAGGGAACCAAGGAGATATGGCTTGCCATAGCCGATGCAAAGGGGTATACGGTCGTAGGAGGTGGGGACACCATTACAGCCGCCACCAAATTCACCGACCTGGACAAATACTCCTATATCTGCACCGCCGGTGGGGCCATGGTCCGCTTCCTTGCAGGCAAGAGCCTTCCCCTGATCATTGCCATGGAACAGGCGTATGAGCGGGACCTCAAGATGAAAACACAAGCCTAGGAGAACCAATGAGGCAGATAACGCTTCCCTATCTACAAGAGACTCTCTCCCTGGAGGTTGC
>CAZGOK010000547.1:0-1208 GCA_964527665.1 uncultured Sphaerochaeta sp. | reverse complement strand
ACAATATATAGGCTTAACCCTTGACAAAAATGACTTTTCATGATTGTATTATAAGCAATTAAGTCATTCTCAGGAGGCCATATGCAACAGGTTATCAAGGCGGAAAAAAACACCCATCTCTCTTTCAAGCACTACCCGATCCTCAGCGCTTTCTTCAAGGAATACCAGCTCTTCGAGTTCTTTGACACCCTGCTCCCCAAGAGGCGCCATCATGAGGTCACCCATGGCCAGTGTATCCTGCTCTTCGTGTGCGACTGCCTCACAGCCCGCACACCCCTGTACCTGTACACGGATTTGCTCAGGGACTTGGATGTCCAGTTCATTTTCGGTCCCAGTGCCAGGGCGGAATATTTCAACGAGTACACTATGGGTGAGACTCTCGATGCCATCGCCAAATTCGGGGAGGACAAGCTTTTCACAAAGGTCATGGAGCACCTCAGGCAACTTGTGGATATCGATATGGCCTATCTGCATGCGGATACCAGCAACTTTTCCGTGGCGGGGGAATACAACACCGCAGGTGCCGATCCTGCCGTCTTGCACATAACCCATGGGCACGCAAAGGATAAGAGGACAGACCTCAAGCGCTGGGCTCTGCTGATGATTGTAAACGCCGTGGGAATACCGGTGGCGATGAAGACGCTGGACGGGAACTCCAGCGACAAGAAGACCATCATCGAAGGGATGACGGCCCTTAGGGATGTGCTCCAGTCCGAAGAGATGACTCAGGCCGCCAGCATCTTTGTTGCTGACAGTGCCTTTTACAACAAGGACAATATCAACACCTTTACCGGAAAATGGATCAGTCATGCCCAGGAGAGTCTGAATGAGGTGAAGCGGTGCTTGGAGATGGAAGACCTTCCCTTCGTCGATTCAGAGGTCCAAGGGTACAAGACATATGGGCTGGACTCTTCCTATGGTGAAGTAGCCCAACGATGGGTCCTTGTCCACAGCGAACAGATGTACAATCGGCAGGTAAAGACTTTGCAAAGGAAGCAGGAGAAACAACTAAAGGATTCCAATGCAAAGGCTTACCATCTCCAGGCTAAAACGTTCAAGTGCGAGCCCGATGCCTTGGCTGCTGCCGCAGAATTGGGGACCAAGTGGCCTTTGGTGAAGGCCTCCGCACCCGAGGTCAGTTCCAAGACGGTCAACAAGCCGGGCAAGAGGGGACGACCCAAGGCAGGGGAAGGGATAGAGGTTTTTTC
>CAZGOK010000546.1:0-1214 GCA_964527665.1 uncultured Sphaerochaeta sp. | reverse complement strand
AACACACCCTTCACTGGCAAGCTGCTTTGCATAGCGGTTGGTCGAGTCTATGGTATCAAAAAGATGTATTGATACCGTTGGAAGAAGAGCTTGAAGCTTCTCCTTGTCAAACAGTGATTCCTGCTGTATCAGGCAGTAGCCCCGGTTGGTGACTGCATCGATGAGGTGCCCCTCATCACGAAGGGTCTCGATCGCCTTCCAGATGGCGCTGCGGCTGACTCCAAACTCAGAGGCAAGCTTCTGCCCCGATACATATGCATCTTGGTGGCGGCTCAAAAAGGAGAGCACTGCTAGGGAGGTATTCATGAGCATGACTCTACAGCAATTGTCAACCAAATACTAGGTTACAATACAGAAAGCAATGTGGTACCCTCCCTCTATGAATATACGAAAAACTGTCCTTACCGCCCTGTTCGCCTCGCTGATAATTGTAGGGGCATACATACGCTTCCCCCTTCCCCCGGTCCCCATCACCTTGCAGACGCTCTTTGTAATCACTGCATCGTTATTAGGAGGAACAGCAATCGGAGTAAGTAGTGTTCTCATATATCTTCTGTTAGGTGCGGTTGGCCTGCCGGTCTTCACCGCAGGGGGGGGCTTGGGCATCCTCTTCGGCCCTACCGGAGGCTTTCTCTTCGGCTTGTTGCCAGCATCTTTACTGGCAGGCATTGCAGGCAACTATGCTAAAAAAACAGAGCTCAACAGCAACGACAAAGAAGAAAATCGAACAGACACCAAAGCAAAGAAAAGAAACAAAAACACCTACCTTTTCCTCTGTATCCTCTTCGGCACGCTTGCAACAGTGGCAATCTACGCAGTCGGAGTTCCCTTCTTAAAATACAACCGCGCCCTCTCCTGGAAGGTTGCCATACAGGTAGGGATGCTTCCCTTCCTTATAGGGGATACCATAAAGCTCATAGTGTCAGTGCAGCTTGCACAGATGTTTGCACCTAGGATCAGGGAATTTCTCAATGGGGCAAGTTCTTCATAATTTCGGCAATACCTATACTAAAAACAGGTATGCAAACAACCCTTAAAAAGTGGGGTAATAACTTGGGAATTAGAATTCCCCTATCGTAATCCTAGAAACTGAACTTGGAAGATGGTTCAGTTGTTGAGATTTCGTGAGTAGAATCAAAGTGTCAGCAAACAATGAAGTGCTTTGCAGTACATCCGCTCACCGCTCTCGTGATAGTAAGAAACTCTCTTTATCT
>CAZGOK010000545.1:0-1215 GCA_964527665.1 uncultured Sphaerochaeta sp. | reverse complement strand
GGCTCAGGTAGGCCCTCTGATATCTCATCTGCTTCTCAGGTGTGCCGACAGAGGCAAGAAACTCACTGATGCGCGGACTGTCCAAATTTGCACTGGGGTAAAGCATACCCGCTATGCTTCCACTGAGCCAGGCGTCAGCATTGCAATTCGCCATTGACGAGAGCATATAGAAAAGGACCATTGCATGGAGGGTGTCCTTGTTCCCATATCCGAGGCTGTCAATGACACCGAAGAAACCGGAGCTCTCCAAAAACGAATGGAGAAAGAATGCATCGCCGAAATCAAGGGAGACCTTCTTGATGCGTCTTTTGTCCAAAACCTTTGTTTCAATGAAGTCCTCAGGGACTTTCCCATAGGAGCCGGTCTGGGGATCGAAGGTAAAGAGACCTCGTGTCCTGTTGCTATATATGCCTTTCTCCCTGTCGACCACAAGTCCCAGATACTCATACTTGTTACGGGTTTTCTTGCCTTCCCTGGTAGAGACGGCAGCGGATGCATATTTGTCGTTCGGGCCGGAATAAACTATATACATAATCAAAATACCTCATGTGCTTATACTTCAGAAATATAAGCACATGATACGATATTTTAGCTATTACTGCAATATGAGACTGGTAGTATTTCTTTATTATTAAAGAAATTTACTACCAGTTTCTAAGAGATAATAAGGTTGTCGTTAGAGATTATCTTTGTGAAGTATAGATTAATCAATGTTTTTGCCTTTTCTATGAGCTGACCGGACGTGCTGAGTTTTTTTTCTTCAAAAGTTTGGAATACTTTTTTCATGTATTGGAAAAAAATACCTTTTAGGTCATCAATTCTTTCTGATTGGCAGTTTTTCACAGCATTTTGGTAGTGTCCTGTGAAGAGGTACTTTTCAAAGTGTTGCTCAAGGCAGTCCATGAACCATACGCACCAGTGTTTTCCAGCACCGGTGTTTTCAAATTGAGAGAACAGCACTTCCAAAAAAACTTCTACCTTGTCATAGGCTCCAATGGCTAGGTTGTCCAATATTGCAATGATGTTTTTATGATCGGTAAAAGAAGCTCTGAAAGCATGAATAGGAAGATCCTTTTTATGATGGAGTCTTTCTTGTGCCTTTTCATAGCTTATGCAGATGGAATCAAAAATCTGGCTACTTCCTCTTGCCCAAGGTACCCCTATAGATAAAGCTTCCAGCATAAAGGAATCTATCAATTCTTCAGGAACTAGAAT
>CAZGOK010000544.1:0-1218 GCA_964527665.1 uncultured Sphaerochaeta sp. | reverse complement strand
CAGTGCCTTTGCCCACAAGGGTGGGATGCATATCGACGGGGTGCAGAAGAACCCCACTTCCTTTGAGCATATCGAACCTACCCTTGTAGGTAATGAACGCAGGCTCCTGATGAGCGAGGTTGCCGGGCGTGCCCTGATGAAAGAGCGCATCGCCACCATCGTCCCCGATCTGGATAGGGATGATCCGGTGACCGTCGCCCTGATGGATGAGCTCAAGCGCCTTGAGGCGCTAGGCTACCAGTTTGAGGGTGCGGAGAGCTCCTTTGACCTGGTCATCCGACGCCACCTGAGGATGTATCGCCCCTTCTTCACCCTGGTCCATTTCCAGACCCTGGGCAGCATGCCCTATGCCGACCCCCTCTCCGGGGCAACGCACCAGGCGGTGGTCAAGGTGAAGGTCGGAGGTGAGAGCGCCATAACGGCAGCTGAAGGTGAAGGTCCGGTCAATGCTCTGGACAAGGCCCTGCGCAAGGTGCTTGAGCAGTTCTACCCGACGCTCAAGAGCGTGCACCTTACCGACTACAAGGTGCGGGTGCTGGACTCAGGCAGTGCGACAGCCTCCAAGGTCAGGGTTCTGATCGAATCCACCGATGGGCAGGAGACCTGGTCCACCATCGGGGTGAGCAAGGATATAATCGAGGCGAGCTGGCTCGCCTTAAGTGATAGTATAGAGTACAAACTGATCGCCGATGGGGTAACCCCAACGGACGACATAGAGTAAGGAGACGCCAATATGGGCATGACAATGACACAGAAGATTCTTGCTCACCATGCAAAGCTGGACTCGGTGAGAGTAGGGCAGCTGATCATGGCTGATCTTGATATGGTGCTGGGTAACGACATTACCGCTCCCGTCGCAATCAATGAGTTCCCCAAGTTTGGGAAGGAGACGGTCTTTGACAAGGACAAGGTTGCCCTTGTACCGGACCATTTCTCCCCGAACAAGGACATCAAGGCGGCTGAGCAGTGCAAGGCCATGAGGATGTTTGCCGGTGAGCACAATATTACCAACTACTTTGATGTGGGGCAGATGGGCATCGAGCACGCCCTGCTTCCTGAGAAGGGTCTGGTTGGGGCGGGGGACCTGGTCATCGGAGCTGACAGCCACACCTGCACCTATGGTGCCCTTGGCGCCTTCTCCACAGGCGTGGGATCGACGGACATGGCCTGCGGCATGGCCAGCGGGCAGGCTTGGTTCAAGGTTCCCTCTGCCATCAG
>CAZGOK010000543.1:0-1221 GCA_964527665.1 uncultured Sphaerochaeta sp. | reverse complement strand
CAGGGGTAGTCAGACCGACGACTGCAATCTTGAAGCCGTTGAAATCATATACCTGGTAAGGCTGGAACAAGAGATATCCATCACTATCAAGAACGTTGGCGCTCAATACCTTGATGTCAGTATACTCATGGGCAAGCCTAGCAGCCTCAACAAGACGATCTACGCCGTAGTTGAAGTCGTGGTTGCCAGGAGCAATTGCATCGAGGCCGATCATATCGAGGATGACGCCAACAGCCTCACCTTCGAACATATTAGCTAGGTTGGTTCCATGCATTGTATCACCGGCATCCAGATAGAGGATGTTGTCGGTAATTGCACGACCCATCTTCAACATGGTAGCAAGCTTTGCATAACCCATTCCGCCATCACCAGGAACGATACGTCCATGGACGTCGTTGGTGTGCACGATGAACAGGTCAAACTCCTTGGCACCGTCATCGTTCATCACGATTTCAGTTACGCCATAAGGATAAACCATTGGAGCCTTTACGGCCTTAGCAGGAACTACTGCTACAACTTCAGCAACCTTTTCCTTTACAGGAGCGGGAGCGGGAGCGGGAGCAGCCGGTTTAGGAGCAGGGACTGCTGCCTTGACGACGGGGGTAGCACCGATGAGGGATACTACTGCCGGGTCTTCAGGGACAGTGGTCATGAGGGTGTACCCCATTGCTCTGGCAAACGGTTCGTAGGACTTGGCAATCGCGCTCTTCATAGGATCGAGCACGTCAGCGGCAGGAAGGATAACAGGATAGGTCGCGGTGACCTCGCCGTTCTCAACATGCAGCTGCACAGCACCGACGCTTCGGAGGCCGCTGTCTGCGCGTACGATAAGTGTGCCGTTGACCATCTTGGCCATGGCGTCGCCGTTTCCGTCGACAAACAGGTCAATACCGTCAATGTTCTGGCAAACCATCTCACTGCTCAGATCGCCAGTGCTTCCAAGATCCCCAAGGACCACGATGTAGTCCACAAGGCCCTTGGCCATGTCGACAGCATACTGTGCGTTGGAGAGGATCAGGTCGCTGGTGAAGGAGACTCCCTGGATTGGTTTCGGGGAAACAAGTCCCACCACTCCAACCTTGAAGCCATTGAAGCTGTACACTTGGTAGGGCTGGGCAACAAGATAGCCGTTCACATCGAGGGCGTTCGCACTCAAGGGAAGAGCCTTCTTGGTACCGGTGATACCGGTGGCCAGCTGCACTGCCTGTGGAGTATAGGCGT
>CAZGOK010000542.1:0-1233 GCA_964527665.1 uncultured Sphaerochaeta sp. | reverse complement strand
TCTGAATAAAATGAGAAATGTAATCGCAAAGAGACGTATTTGAATTGAGGAGAAAGTAGCATATGAAAGCATCTATTGGTTTGATCGGTCTAGCCGTCATGGGAGAGAACCTGGTACTCAACCTGGAGAGCAAAGGCTTTTCCGTTGCCGTATTCAACAGAAGCACCTCCAAGGTTGACTCCTTCATAGAAGGAAGGGCCAAGGGAAAGCATATTATAGGGACACACAGCCTTGAGGAGCTTGTCTCTTCCTTGGAAACACCCCGGAAGGTCATGATGATGGTCAAGGCGGGCAAGCCTGTCGACGACACTATTGAGACACTCATTCCCCTGCTTGAAAAAGGTGATATCATCATCGATGGAGGGAACTCCAACTATGAGGACTCAGAGCGTAGGATGGCCCTTGTGGAGAGCAAAGGCCTGCTCTATATCGGAACCGGAGTTTCCGGTGGCGAGGAAGGGGCTTTACTTGGGCCCTCCATCATGCCAGGGGGATCGAAGAAAGCCTGGCCTGCGATCAAGGATATGTTCCAGGCAATATCGGCTCATGTCGATGGACAGCCTTGCTGTGACTGGATAGGGCCCGGTGGTGCCGGCCATTTCGTAAAGATGGTCCACAATGGTATCGAATATGGGGATATGCAACTTATCTGTGAGATCTATGACATCATGCATAGGTATCTAGGCCTGAGCAATGACGAGATGCAGGAAGTATTTTCTACTTGGAACAAGGGCGACCTTGACTCCTACCTCATTGAGATCACAGCCGATATCCTTGGCTTCAAGGATGAGGATGGCTCCCCTCTTGTCGACTCAATTCTCGATACGGCAGGTCAAAAGGGAACTGGCAAATGGACAGGCATTGCAGCACTACATGCAGGCATTCCCCTCACCCTAATCGTTGAATCTGTCTTTGCCCGTAGCGTAAGCAGCCAAAAAGAAGAGCGCGTTGCAGCAAGCAAGGTCTACCTTCCCAAGACAGTAGAGCTTACCCACGATAAGAAAGCCTTTGTAGATGAGCTGGGCAAAGCCCTCTATGCGGCAAAGATCATCTCCTACGCCCAAGGCTTCTCCCTTATCAAGAGTGCAGGAGCGAGCAATGCCTGGGATCTGAATCTGAGCAGCATAGCCTTGCTATGGAGAGGTGGATGCATCATCCGCTCAGCATTCCTAGACAAGATCAGCCAAGCCTTCAAGAAAAAGGGTGATTTGGACAACCTTGTCATGGACCCCT
>CAZGOK010000541.1:0-1239 GCA_964527665.1 uncultured Sphaerochaeta sp. | reverse complement strand
TGTTGATGATGTGCCTGCTCTTCATGATCTGGCGCACTCCCATGGAGATGGCCTGTTTGGGCACATCGTCAAAGGAGGGGAACCATCCTTCACCGAGCTGCTGCTTTCTGCAAGCCTCATCTAGGGTAACGACACTGAAAGGTTTCTCCGTGTCGAAATCTGCCGGGGGATCATTGAAAGCGAGGTGTCCGTTCTCTCCGATTCCTACAAATGCAACATCAACGTCCTTGTCAGCCATGAGGGCCTCGAGTCGGGCGAGCTCTGCATTGAGGTCCTGTGCGTCCCCTTCGATGTAGTGGAATTCCTTCAAGTTGCCCACTTTCTCGACAAAACGTTCCTTGAGATACTTCCTGAAGCTTGCAGGGTGGGTTACAGGCACTCCGATATACTCATCAAGGTGGAAGGCCTCGACCTTGGACCAGTCAATCTTTTCCTGGAGCAGGGCTTGAAGCATATCAAACTGGCTTGCACCTGTCGCTACGATGATGGTTGCAAACCCTTTCTCCTTGATGGCCTCATTGATGAAGGCGGCGCCTTTAGCGGCAGCTTGGGTTCCTAGCTCCACTTTGTTCTTACTGATAGATAGATTCATAGTATGTTTTCTCCTTACACTACATATGTATTATTTTTGAAACAGCGTATGTTTTCCCAACACCGTCTGTTTTACTGAGAGCTTCCCCTCTCCTTTCTTGTAGGAAAAGAGGGTGAAGTCAGCCTCTGTGCCAACCTTCGGAAGGCCGGTCCAGACACTCATGCCAAACAGGGCACGGGGATTGGCAGTGGCACAAGCCACAGCTTGGGCAAGCGAAAATCCGGTAACTTCACTTAGATGTGCAACACAGGTGTCCAGCAACAACGAAGCTCCGGCTAGACTCTTTGTCCCTGCCAATCCCATATGCCCATCTTCAAACACTTCAATTTCCATCTCCCCCCATTGGTATATTCCCGGCGGGGAGCCTGCCAAGGCCGCAGCATCGCTTATCAGCAGGATCCTGTCCTTGCCCTTTGCCTTGGTAAAGGTATCAAGCACGTACGGGGGCAGGTGAAAGCCATCAGCGATGATGCTTGCACTCAGGCTCTCTTCGCTGAGCTGTTTCCACAGGAAGTTCTCAAGGCGGGGCAGCATCGCAGCACTGCCATTGCCCAAATGGGTGGAAAGGGTTGCCCCTGCCTCAACGGCGGAAGCGATCAGGTGGGGTGCGACATTGGTATGGCCGATGCCGACAATGACTCCAGTGG
>CAZGOK010000540.1:0-1239 GCA_964527665.1 uncultured Sphaerochaeta sp. | reverse complement strand
TGGTAGATACCCTATCGTAACACAGATTATTCGATGTGGAGAGGGGGATGTCCCCCTATTTCCCCGCATGTCGTTTCACTATTTTATACAATCATGCAAGCAGCCACCACTTGTAGGTGTTGCTATAACAATTGCCAGCCTTTTGCAGATTAGCTTGAACATAAGACCTACTCACCATACACTTGGGCAATCAGCGACAATAATCTGGAGAGGAATATGGCAAAAAGGTTTAGGCTTCTTTCTCGCTTGCTTCTTATTACTGTGCTTTTCACAGGTTGTGCCACAACAGTCACTACAACTGAGAAAATTCCTGGAAGCATTACAGATTATATTATCCCTGTACTAGGGGAGGTCAGTAAGGCTCATATCGGAGAGCCCTTGGTAAGGGAGTGGTCAACCTTAACGCGTGATGCAATATTTCTCAGTTCAAACTTTGGACTAATCAGGATAACAGCACACCATCCGAAGGGTGAATATACCCTTATTGGCAAGCAGGACAGCATGAGTGTGTACCAGCATGGCAACACCTATTTTGATGGATGGGTTACCCGAAAATCCCAGCTGCTAGAAGACAGTGAAGGAACAGTATACCGCAAAACATATTCAGGGACGAAAGAAGTGCCCAAAGCCAAGCACACAAAAGAACAAGTGATCACAGATGCTTCAGAGCCTCTCGAACAAAGACTGATTTTTACAGGGTCAGAAGGTACAGTTCTCAAGTTTACCTACTGTGAGTTCCTAGAAGATGTGGTGAGTCCGGCTTTTTCCCTTAACGCCTCGTACGATATCAGCGTTGACACTATCATACGTTTCAAGGGCCTCCAGATAGAGGTGCTAGCCTTTGATAACCAGGGCATAACGTACATCCTGCACTCTGGGTTTAAGGACAAAGCATATTAGGTAACGGAATTACATCCAAAGATACATGTCAAACAGAAGGCGCCAGACTATTCAACAATCATACGTCCAAAAGAGATAAACCGGCTATCACTGGTAGGGTACTGTCTAATCCCAACGACTTTTGAAACTGAATAAGCATCTAGAAATTCTATACGGTCATCCACAAATTGGTGGAATATGGCAACATGAGAAACAACACCGTCATCACCCATGAAAATCAAGTCGCCTTGCCTGGGAGTAGTAATTGGAATCGTATAATCGGCATGTAATGCGCTCGCCGTTGTGTCTCCAAAAAGGAGT
Organism: uncultured Sphaerochaeta sp.; assembly: GCA_964527665.1. GTDB lineage: Bacteria > Spirochaetota > Spirochaetia > Sphaerochaetales > Sphaerochaetaceae > Sphaerochaeta. The sequence goes on along the minus strand of CAZGOK010000540.1, from coordinate 39 downwards.
CTACACTTGTGATTCTCACATGCTTCCTTATAAATGTTT
>CAZGOK010000539.1:0-1240 GCA_964527665.1 uncultured Sphaerochaeta sp. | reverse complement strand
GTGCAGTGCTTCTTCCTTTGAAGAGTTGGTTCCCCTTGTTCGTGAGAAACAAATCACATGCGGCAACTTCAAGTTTGCACGATTCAAAGTTGAGGATGGAGAGCTTGATTATGCAACGTGGCTGCACAGCGTTTCAGAGTTAGGCAAGGTCATTCATGCTCAAGTGGATATGCACAACCCCTCCATCCAATATGGGATTACGATAGTTGATGGCCTTTGGCTATTCGGCATATACGAAAAGAATGAGAATCCTTGGGTGCAGCACAACTCGAAGCCTTATACGAATAGCAATTCCCTGGAAACGCGTACGGCGCGTGCTATTGTCAATATTGCAATAGGAGGGCAGGTAAGAGCAACTTTGGTGGATCCCTGTTGTGGGATAGGTACGGTAGTGCTTGAAGCATTGTCCCTATCAGTAGCGGTGACCGGGTATGAGATCAGCTGGATCATTGCAAACCAGGCCAAGCAGAATGTTGCTTACTTTGGGTATGATCCTTGTATCGTACATGAGACTATGCATCGGATAGCCGAACAGTATGATGTGGCCATCCTTGATCTTCCCTATGGTTTGTTCTCCCACGTAACCCATACACAACAGAAGGCCATCATTGCCTCTGCAAGGCGCATCACCAAAAAACTGGTGATAATAACCTCTGTGGATATGGACGAGGATATAACCGATGCTGGCTTTACCATTGTAGAGCGGTGTACGGTCACTAAAAGGGCATTTACCCGGTATGTGCGGGTGTGCCGGTAACCATCACACAGGGATATTCAGACTGTCACACCCGCCCTCTCTCTTTGTTTCTTTTTCTCATTCTCTCTTTTTTTCTCATTCATTCATTTTTTCTTGTTTCCAGACACGTAGCATAAGGCAGGTCGATGAGCACATCCCTTCGGGAAGGGCTTCATAATCGAACAGCATTTTTATGGAAACCCTTTTTACTACCTCATGCTTCAAAAGGAATTATCGTCTTCAGGTCATACTGAGCGTTCACTTCCATCCGGTATTCAAAGGCCTGTATGGTTAGCTCAGGCTCGATACGTTCAATATTCAACGTGCTGAACCTCTGAACATCATACTTGACGGAATAAACATATTCATCTTCAACATTCCCTGAAGCTTTGTTTACCCTTTGGGTATAGCCTGAGATTATCACCTCCTCTATTGCAGGTGATAGCGCGAATGCCATGGAAGCAAAGTAGATGCTCATCCCCGAGATGCTTCTTAGATACTCTG
>CAZGOK010000538.1:0-1246 GCA_964527665.1 uncultured Sphaerochaeta sp. | reverse complement strand
CGTTTTACAGAGAAGATACTGCAAGAGTTGCCCCCGGTCATCAGAGGCCTGACCTTTGATGGGGTGAAGGGCCTGTTCATCCACGCCACAGAGGGCAAGAGTGCAAATCTCACGCTCTCCGCTGTTGAGGAAGGTGATGAGGTCTTGCGCATTACCACCCGCTGGATGGCAGAATTAACAACCTATTATGGCAAGAAGAATCTCTACCCTGCGGTCATCGGCATCGAGGGGAGAACTATCCAGTTCGGCCTTGGCACCAACTACGATGAGGCTGCTAGGGGAGGCGGAGTCTCTTCCATAGTCAGCCTGCCACCCTCCACAAGGCGCGACGATGTGCTGCGGGACAAGGTTGTCCTGGTAACCGGAGGGGCCCAGGGCTTTGGCGAGGGGATGGTGCGCACCTTAAGTGAATTGGGTGCCTTCGTCTACATCGCCGATATGAACCGCCAGGGGGCAGAGGACCTTGCAGCGAGCCTGAACTATGTTGCGTGTATCACAGTAGCCAAGGCCCTCCATGTGAACGTGACAGATGAAGCCTCGGTAGAGGCTATGATGGACGAGGTTGTTCGGGAAACCGGGGGCCTTGATCTGTTTGTCAGTAATGCAGGGGTCCTGCGTGCAGGCTCTGTTAAGGAGATGACCCTAAAGGACTTCGAGTTTGTCACCAGTGTTGACTATACCGGGTTCTTCATCTGCAGCAAGTACTCCTCAATTGTGATGGCCTTGCAGAATGTTGCTTCACAGTCCTACTTTACCGACCTGATAACCATCAGCAGCAAGAGCGGCCTTGAGGGGTCCAACAAGAACGGAGCCTACGCAGGGGCCAAATTCGGCACCATCGGGCTGACGCAGAGCTTTGCCCTCGAGCTCATCGAGGACAATATAAAGGTCAACGCGGTCTGCCCGGGGAACTTCCTCGACGGTCCGCTTTGGTCAGATCCTGAGAAGGGGCTGTTTGTCCAGTATCTCGCCGCTGGAAAAGTTCCAGGAGCCAAGACAGTAGAAGATGTCAGAAGGTCCTATGAATCGAAAGTCCCCATGGGCCGCGGTTGTACGACCGAGGACGTCATGCGGGCGATCTGTTACATAGTCGAACAACAATACGAGACAGGTCAGGCAGTGCCGGTTACCGGTGGCCAGGTCATGCTCAACTAGGAGAATCCCATGAAAACACGTGCAGCAAGACTTTACGGAGTCAATGATATTCGAGTCGAAGAGTTTGAACTTCCCGCCATCAAGGATGATG
>CAZGOK010000537.1:0-1247 GCA_964527665.1 uncultured Sphaerochaeta sp. | reverse complement strand
CTTGTATATCTCTCTTTTATCCTTGAACAATCACCCCAAGATGGTACACTACTAGCAATGCACATGTGGTATTCTACACAAGGAGAGCAACCATGACAAAGAAAGAACCTGGTGATGATCAGAAACAGAAACAAAGCATTACACATATCATAGAAGTGGCCACTAACCGCCAAGATGCGGACCTTTGCATAACAGGCGCTCACATCCTTGACGTATATAACAAGGAGTGGTTTTCAGCTGACCTTCTCATAGCAGATGGCCTCATCTGTGGATATGCCAAAAGTGGGGAAGGCCGTGCCAAAGAGGTATTCGATGCCAAGGGCAAGTATCTTGCCCCTGGCTTCATAGACGCCCATGTCCATATAGAGTCCTCCCACAGCACCCCTGAGGAGTTCTCCAACCTTGTTGTCCCCTGTGGCACCACCACTGTGGTGGCAGACCCCCACGAGCTGTGCAATGTCACAGGCCTTGCTGGCCTGGACTATATGCTGGCGGCAACCGAACATACTGCCCTGAAGGCTTTCTTCATGGTTCCCTCGTGTGTGCCTTCCACTGAGTTTGAGAACAGCGGGGCCATCTTGCATGCCCCTGAAATTGCGAAACGCATCGCTTTGCCTCGGGTGTTGGGCCTTGGGGAGATGATGGACTATCCTGGAGTCATTGCCGGTAAGGCCCTGGTTGTGGATAAGATATGGGAAGCAAGGAAAATCGGTAAGATCATCGATGGGCACAGCCCCGCTCTCTCTGACAGTGACCTCGATGCCTATGCCTCCACAGGCATCAAGACCGACCATGAGTGTGAGAGTGCAGAGGAGCTGCATAGTCGGGTCAGACGAGGCATGTACGTCATGCTGCGTGAAGGTTCTGCCTGTAAGAATGTCCTGGGTTTGCTTGGTGGAGTAACCCAAGCCAACAGCAGGCGTTGCCTATTCTGTACTGACGACCGCCAGCCCAAGAGCATCCTGGAGGATGGGCATATCAACAACAACGTACGCATCGCAGTTGCAGATGGCCTCGATGCCATCGAAGCCATCTGCATGGCTACGGTCAACAGCAGCGAATGCTACAACCTCAAGGACCGTGGTGCCATCGCACCAGGTCTTAGGGCGGACCTGGTGCTTTGCAATGACCTTAAGGATTTCTCGATGCATAGGGTTTATATCGGGGGTGAGCTGGTCGCCCAGGATGGAAAGATCCTTAATCCTGCTTCTGCCCACCATGATCCTCTGGTTGCCGGTAGGATGCAG
>CAZGOK010000536.1:0-1248 GCA_964527665.1 uncultured Sphaerochaeta sp. | reverse complement strand
AAACTGCAGAAAGGGGACAACAAGGCAACGCTCGGGGCTATGGAGCAGCAACAGCGCATCATAGATGAGACTGTACGGTTCTTGCTCTGATGCGCATATTTTTCCTTCCTGGCAATCTGTTTTTTGACTCACTTTGTTTGTGTGCAGATAGCAAAGAGGAAAAACAAAGAAAGAAAAGAAAAGATAAATCTATGTTTTTATCCTAGAAAAGCAAAAAAACAATGACAATCAATAGGAGTTGTAGTAATATTGCCGTACAACGACTCAAGGAGTAAGAGATGAATCCCGCTACGCGAAAACAGGAAATAATGAAAGTCCTGCACCAGAATCAGACAGTGCAGGTAATTGACCTTGCCCGGAGCCTTGATGTCTCCAAGGTCACCATCCGTACAGACCTTGATGAACTGGAAAATAGAGGAGTGCTGGTTCGTACCTATGGAGGGGCCGTGCTGCCCGAACAGCAGGACCAGAGGCGTTTCGTCGCCAATACCCTAAAAGAGTTTGCACCGCAAAAGACGGCGATAGCCAAAAAGGGCGCTTCGTTTGTCCTGCAGGGACAGAACATCATCATCGACAATGGGAGCACAACGGTGCATATGGCACAGTTCCTCCAGGACATCAATCTTACTGTGACAACCAGTTCACTGCTGGTGATGCAGGAGCTGATGCACTACGAAAAAATTGACCTGATCATGGCCGGGGGAATCCTTAGAAGGCCATCCATGGGCCTGATGGGTAACATAGCCAAGGATTTCTATCGGCAGATCCATGCCGACTGGTTTTTTCTTGGAGCCTCCGGGTACACCGTAGCCCAGGGGGTCTTCTGCTCGAACCTCATCGAAGCGGATACAAAGAAAGCCATGATCCAGAGTGCGGACAAGATCTGCCTGCTTGCGGACTCCTCGAAGATGGAGCACTCCTCCTTGGCACGTGTGTGTGACTGGAGCTCCATCGACATGTTCATAACCGATTCCATCACAGCTGAAGTGCAGTCCAAGATAGAAGAGGCTGGGGTGACGGTAATCGTTGCAGAGGAGCAGTAGATGCAAAAGCAAGTAATTTCTCTGGTTGGATTTACCCGTACCCCTGCCATAAGGGAGTATCTGGATGAGTTTCCAGATATGAGCGTTGAGCTCTCCTACAAGATGGACAGGCAGTTTCTCGATGAGGTCGCCCCCTTGGTAGAGGGGCGCGTAGCCTCTGTCCACGCCTGTTGTCCCCACGAGCCCATCTTCCCCAACTTCGGCA
>CAZGOK010000535.1:0-1249 GCA_964527665.1 uncultured Sphaerochaeta sp. | reverse complement strand
ACACAATGGCTCCAGCCTTTTTTGCCCTCTTCATCGCATCGATGATGAGGGAGGGATTGTTCTTTGAAAGGGCAGCGAAAATACCTCCAGAGTGGAACCAGCGAACCTTGTTGCCAAAGATGGCATCCCAGTCGAAGCTGTTCTCGTCCAAGAGAGCTGCTGCCTCATTGCTACGGTTGTAAAACACTACAGGGGCCCGGAGTCCCTGGCCACGGTCACTATAGACATTGGCCATATTGGGTCCGCGTACCCCGTCATGCTCAAAGCGCTTGTAGATGCCTGTGACACCCATCTTACGAACTTCGGCTTCTATCTTGAGGCCAAGGGGGTAGTCGACCATCGCCGATACCACCGCAGTCTTTTGGCCAAATGCGCATCTGAGGTTGGCAGCAACATTGAATTCACCCCCTGAGACATGCAACTCAAGGTTCTGGGCATATTCAAAGGGAACAACGCCTGGGTCAAGTCGAACGACCAGGGCTCCTAGGGAGACAAGGTCAAAACCATCACTATGTTTGGGAAGTACAGATAAAGTAGCCATTAAAATCTCCTTTGATTAAATGCTGTATGTGGAGGATGCTGTGTCGCCACCACGGCCAGTCCAGTTCGTATGGAAGAACTCGCCTCTCTCCTTGTCGACTCTCTCGTAGGTATGGGCTCCGAAGTAGTCACGCTGGGCCTGCAACAGGTTGGCGGGAAGGCGCTCACTACGGTAACTGTCAAACCACGAGAGGGCAGCCGATAGGGAGGGGGTGGGGATGCCGTTGAGAGCGGCTGTCGCTACTGTATCCCTAAGGCTCTGCTGGCTGGCATTGAGTATATCGGTGAAATAGGAATCCATGATCAAGTTGTCCAAGTCGCCTTTCTTCTTGAAGGCTTGGCTGATCTTGTCCAGGAATGCTGAGCGAATGATGCATCCGCCTCTCCATAAAAGTGCAATGCTGCTGAGGTTCAAGTCCCAATCATTGCTCAAGCCCGCACTCTTGATGAGGGAGAAGCCCTGGGCATAGGAGATGATCTTTGCAGCATACAGGGCTTTGCCCAGCTCATCGATAAATGCTTGTTTCTCATGGGTAAGCTCAATTTTCTTGGGTGGGAATGCCTTGCTTGCAGCAACGCGTTCCTCTTTCTGACTGCTGACACTACGGGCAAAGACCGACTCAACGATGAGTGTCAAGGGAATGCCAGCATGCAATGCTGCAATTCCTGTCCATTTGCCAGTTCCCTTCTGGCCTGCAGTATCGAGGAT
>CAZGOK010000534.1:0-1252 GCA_964527665.1 uncultured Sphaerochaeta sp. | reverse complement strand
GGGTCTCCAAAGGAAGGAAAGATAGGATAAGAGGGATATACACTCCTGTGTACATTTGAATCCTACGACGGATTTGGTATTCTGTCAAGAAAATTATAAAAGAATGTATGGTGCGGCCTACCCATCAGTATGAAATTCATGAATTACTAGAATCGCCATTTCAGAACCACCAATCCTAGCTTGTAAAGCAATCCCCACCAATCCCACAGATGCATTGACCATCATGAGTTTATCATTCTCTCTTCTCGCTGGAAACGAAAGACTCAATTCTGTCGCAACCCGATCGAACTCACCAATTTCTTGGAAATGACCAAGGGCAACTGGACAATCTCCGCAGGAGGAGCTGCAATTGAAGCACGGAAACAGGACTTGGCAACCACCATGGCAATTCAGCTTTCCTGTCACTAGTAAACTATATTGATGTACCCCCTCTTTACCAGGGGAGTATTACTTATTTCCCAGATAGAACTTATGTTCAAGGTCAAGGAAAACAATATAGAAGGTATTATCATCGAAATGGGTATCAGCTGTACAGTAGCACTTGGGTATGGTAAACCCGATGAGACGTTTTTTTCCATCTAAACGGAATCTTGCCCAATCAACATCTGAAGGGACGTGTGCAGGATGGATGAATCCGGATTTTCGTGGAAAAGCACCATAAATTTCCAGTACATGGTTTTTATGAGATCCAATAGTCTGTTGTTGCCAATATGACAACGGATTCTGGGAGTATGATCTTAGTTTGGAGAAAAACCGTTGAAGATTGACTTCATCCCAAGTCGCAAGGTCCATTGCATTTTCTTGGTTGGCATCAAAATACGAAAAATTGAATCTACAGCGACCAGAGATATCAGGCCAAACATCTTGTAGTGAGAACGGGACAATCGATTCGATGAACCTATCCTTTCTGCTATTACTTTTTTTGCTCACAGATTCGGTGTCCCCCCAAGCTTTCCGGTTTTATAGACGCTTTCGATTGATCGGTCATTTCTTACGATATTACCCGGCAATTCATCAAGGCGATAGAGAAAACTTTCGTTTTCCTCCTTGTTTACCAACACAACCTTATATTTACTGAGCTTATCCATGAATGCAGCATTATGTGAGCTAAATAGTATTTGCGCATTGTTAGGGTTGCTTTCAGGATCTAGAAAGAAATCAATAAGCCAAGCATGGAGATCCGGGTGAAGGTTGTTATCAAATTCATCAAGCAACAGCACTCCACCTTGATCAAGAACGCGTTTGAATAAGG
>CAZGOK010000533.1:0-1259 GCA_964527665.1 uncultured Sphaerochaeta sp. | reverse complement strand
CTCTGTTATTGTGTAGGCACCAAGATCTATGAGGTTGGACTGTGGATACTGTGCAATAGTTTCTCTGATGGTGCTTGCCAGGTCTTTCTGACTCCACCCATGGATGTTCTTTTCATCGAGGGCTTTGTCAGTACGCTGTAGGGGGGTACAGAAATAGAGGATGCTCCCGCGGTGGGTTTTCAGCATCGATCGCACCAGGGTGTTGTACGCTTCAGTGAAGACTGCAAGGGTTGCAGGATTCTCTGCCTGCCCAAAGTCATTGGTCCCTCCAAAGACGATGATGATGTCCCCACTAAGGCGCTCTTGTCTTGTGGGTGAGAGAAAGCTGGAGGAGGGGGGACGTGCTCCTGTCCTGCTGATCCTGCTGCCCGAATATGCTTCATTGGTGATGAGGCATAGGTGTGCCTCTTCTTTCAGCAGATGCCACCAGGTGTGTTCGAGGGCGAGGACATCACACCCTTCCTTGGGGTAGTAGACCTCATTTTCGGGAGGATTGCACCCACTAAAGGTAGAGATGGAGTCTCCAAGGATGGAGAATTGGGTTTGGTTCATAGAGGGAGTGTACAAGGGCAGAGAAACAGAAGCAAGCCTCTTCAGGTTTTGTTTTATAGGTATTTTGTGGTATGCTCCTTGGGAGGAGAAATCATGGATACGAAGATTTCTGTAGTGGAAAAAGGGGCTCTCGCACGGGTAGGGGCCTTGTTCGTGGAGGCTTTCGGGCACTCTCCTGCCTTGGTTGTCTCTGATGGAAATACCTTGGGCATCGGGGGGTTTGCCCTTATCCAAAGCTTGGAGCAGAAGGACATACAGGTCAGGCAGTGCTGTTTCGCCGCCCTGCCGCAAGTCTATGCCGATGAGCACTCCATCGAGAGGGTACGGCACTGCCTTGCTCAAGATGCCAGCATTGCTGTTGTCCTTGGTTCGGGCACCCTCAATGACATTACCAAGCGAGCAAGCTCTGAGATGGACCGCCCGTACATGGTGGTGGCTACAGCCCCCTCAGTGGATGGGTATACCTCCTACGGGGCGGCAGTTTCCATCAAGGGGTTCAAGCAGACCCTGCCTTGCAATGCCCCTACTGCAGTGGTTGCCGATACAGACATACTGTGCTCAGCTCCGATGCCCATGATAGCAGCGGGCTTTGGGGACTGTATGGCCAAGTTCACCGCAGGAGCAGACTGGATTGTTGCCGACCAGATGGCTCTGCATCCGATACGCCCTGACATCTGGACGATGGTGCAGATCCCCCTTCGGGTCGT
>CAZGOK010000532.1:0-1264 GCA_964527665.1 uncultured Sphaerochaeta sp. | reverse complement strand
AGCTCCTTTCAACATCTAGTGGTGTTGTAAGCCTCTATACAGGAGTTACAGGAGGTAAGGACACTAGGCAAAGGACAAGCGTTGCATGGCCAGAAAATTAGTGCATCCCAAGCAGAGCCTTCAGCTCCCGGGTCTTGTCCTTGCTCAGATGGACCTTCTCATCATGGGCGAACCTCAGGGCGTACCGACCCCGTCCCCATGGTACGACCCGTTCGATGCGGTTGAGATTCACCAGTGATTTCCTATGCGCCCTGAAGAACACATCAGGGTGCAGGGACTCCTCCAGCTGGGAGAGACTCTTGTCTATGATGAAATGCAGGCCGTCGGTATGCAGGAATACCAGGTTGTCCTCGGTATGGAAGAAGTCTATCTCCTCGACATTGATGACCCTGAACTCGAACTTGTCCTTCACGCTGATCCGTTTGAGATAGGTTTTTGGCTGTGTGGCTTCCTCGGTCATCAGCTTGAGGTCCTGCAGTGTCTCGGCGCCGATATGACTGCCTGCAGGAACTCGGGAAAGGGCTTCAAGCAGGCGCCGGTCCTGGTAGGGTTTGAGCACATAGTCGATGGCATTGATGTCAAAGGCCCGGACAGCGTGCTCATCAAAGGCTGTGATGAAGATGACTGCAGGCTTGTGCAGGGTCTTCTCCAGCACCTGGAAGCCTGATAGCCCGGGCATGTTGATGTCCAGAATCACAATGTCAGGACGTTTGGCATCTATGAGCTCCACAGCCGCCTTGCCATTGTCCGCTTCCCCCACCACCGTGAAACTCTCATTTCCTTCCAAAAGGTTCAGAACCCGCTTACGCGACCTGAACTCATCATCTATTACGCATACTGTCCTCTTCATGACCTTTCCCTTGGTATTGCTATGGTGACTATCAGGGCGCCACCTTCACGCCAGCGGCGAAAAGTGAGATGCCCATTACCATGAGCATCAGAAATACTGTAGTTTTTTTCATCATAAGACCTCCTTGATGATTTGACTCAAGTATAGGAAGCAATGAAATGAAAAGCAAAAACTATCTGATGAATAGGGTCTGAGGCAGGGTGAACGGGCATTTGGGGGAGGTGAACCGGGCTATGGTAGCTTCCAGTACGCCCGTACCGCTAAATTATGTATAGGTATGGCTGGTTTTGTAATTTTCTTCACTATTCTGCAGTATCTTGTTGTAATTATCCCATACTTGTGACTATAATAACATTACTCAAGGAGCAAATAATGGCAGAGTCGGTTAGCAGTTGCGTCAAACGAATCGTGGAC
>CAZGOK010000531.1:0-1267 GCA_964527665.1 uncultured Sphaerochaeta sp. | reverse complement strand
CAGAAATAGCCCTTCAAGGTTTCCTGCAGGTCAAACCATGCCCCCACCACTTCGCTGGTTGCATCGTCTATGGCGACATGGAGATGCCATTTCTTGGCGTCAGGGACCCAGACTTTCTCACTGGCGTCCATCTGTACCATTTCACCGAAATACTTGCTCCTGGGTCTCCTGGGATGCGCATCGGCATCATCAAGCATGCAGAATGCAGCATTGACGTCATCGCTCTCTGCCTTGCTGAGGTTCTCCTTCCTTGCGACCTGCCTCAACTTCTTCTCCATATTTCTCTTTGTTGCCTTCTTTGAGCAGGGAGAGACGAAGAATGCTCCCTTCAGGATCGAATGCAGTGTACCGTCGGATATGGAGATGTTGTAGTCATCCCTGAGGATCTCTGCAAAATGGGTGAAGCTGGCGGTGCTGTACTTGTCCTTGTACAGCTGCCGGACCAGCTTCCTGGTCTCCTCCGGTTTTGTTGTCACAGGCTTGTGACCCTTGTTGCGGTGGCTGAACAACGAAACATCTCCACTTTCATACCATCGTATGAACTTCAGAAGCGTTTTTCTGGTGCAACCGAGCTTCGTCTTGCCCCTTCGGATGGCAGTGTCAGTGCGACCAAGGTCAATAACCTCCTTGGCTGTGCTGTATTTCATCTGTTCATTGGGAGTCAGTTCCTTATATTCCATAGCTCCAACCTCCTTAAGGTGGCTTTCGCCCCTTCCCCGGAGCAGCTGCACCCCCATATACATGAAGTTTGTGCAGTTTTTCGCTCCTAGGGTCGATACTATCGGAGGTTATATTGAAGAACATGCAGAGGTTGTTAGATTCGGTGGAAAAGATATCAAGGACGTACCTGAGCCACTCATCGCCGCACCCCTTAAGGTAGGCATACAGCGCAATTGAGATGTCATTTTCAGATAGTTGCCTGCCAATGTATCGCCGGATCTTCCTGACCACTTCATCCCACATTCCCTTGGACCAGTGCTTCCAGTTGGCTCTCGTCCGTGGACATGCCAGTGAGGAGTCTGCCTTCCCATCCAGGGAAGAAGCTATTTCAGAGATGCAATACTGTTTGTTCCTGACAATTTCGTCAGGATAGACAGTTGAGTAGTGACCATCTTTCAGGCAACGGCCAACGACTACTGTTATTATCCGTGTCGTTGGGCCATCTTCTCCTGTGTATCTCATGCTTCTCTTGCGCGTGAATGAAGGCTCAAGCGGCCCGAGGCATTTGCTACACAGCATCTTGCCATTGCCTTTTCCTAAGGATGGA
>CAZGOK010000530.1:0-1269 GCA_964527665.1 uncultured Sphaerochaeta sp. | reverse complement strand
GATGAGACGGCTCTTGTCGTCGATGAATGCCCAAAGCATGGCGGTTACCGTCATCTCCTTACCATCCACGGTGATGGAGACCTTGGGGCCGACCATCGCATCAAGCATCCACACGTCATTGCAGTTCTCCATCTCAAAACGGCGCATATCCTTCGATTTTCGTGCCTTCTTCTCCTTGTCATAGTCCTTTAGCACCCTGTATATGGCAGACATAGAAATCTGTTCGGAAGGAAGGAAGATGCCTTTTTGCGCCGCCACCTTTGCAAGGGTGGTCAGCTTCCATTGCGGATGTAGTTCCCTGAACTGCCTCAATGCAAGCTCTGACTCTGTGCTTATCGCCCGATGTCCACCCTTGTCGCTTCTGGTCTTAGGAGCAAGACCCTCAAGGCCCTTCTCCTGGTAGAGCCTGAGCCATGAATATATGGTCGCCTTGCTCAACATCTTGCGCTCCGAGCCAGGAATATCATATTCCTTGGCCGCGAGTTCCTCTAGGATCCTTGAGCTCTGTCCGTAGCACAGGCTTTCATCCAGCAGTGGGAAGATGACTCCGAAACGGAAGATCATTATTCCCTCATTCTTAACTTGGTTCATGGCTTTCCTCCTTGGAAAAATTACCTGTGGAAAGCCTATCCAGAAGGGATGCACAGGCCAAGGAGTAGTCTATGGTGGGGTACACGATACCGCTCGAGGTTTTGCCTCGACAAGACCTCCTCCCTTTTCAGGTGTGCCAGCGAAAGTGGTGTGGCAAAGAAGGCATTCTGGGTCTTGTCCAAGATTGCAAGAAGCTCATTCCTATCTTGAACCTCACCCTGGGAGTTGCGCTTAAGGAAGGCTTTCACCCAGGATTTCCTTAGCGGTTTTGCCACTGCTATGGAGTTGATGTAACGGCCCGTCTCAAGGAAGGAACGTATCGCTGTAGCAATGATGCCCACATCATATGTCCTCAGGGCGTGCAGGCTTTTGGGGAGGAGGGTGAACGTCATTTTGCAACTGGGGCAACGCTTTCGGTGCACAAGTATCAGTATGCAGCCATTCAGACCGACTACATACCGGTAGCGCCATCCATGCCCCTGGAGGTGGGCTTTACAGATGGGACAGACCTCCGGTTCTGCTGAAAGGTACCTATCTTTATCTGCCTTCGTTATCGCTATTGCTAGGGATTCCTGCCCGAATACTTGTACAACAAGTAAGAATGATGCAAACTCTAGAAGCATTATTTTTTGCAGGGTGAAGACAACTTTTGAACGGGGAGTCTTCACCCTTTTTCCT
>CAZGOK010000529.1:0-1272 GCA_964527665.1 uncultured Sphaerochaeta sp. | reverse complement strand
TGCCAGTCCGTCCCTCTTCATATGGATGCCATATCCTATGGAGATGGCTATAAGGGGGACGGTCAGACCTGCAAGCAAGGATATGAACTCACCTAAGGCAAGGAAGAGGGCATTGGGCTCCACTCCCTTGGCAAAGAGACTCACCAGAATACCGGCAAAGATGGCTATGATGACCGGCGAGGTAACAAACTGGCGTATCAGCACCTTTGCATTGTGTACCCCATCGCGTTCCTTGATCAGGAAGGCCATCAGGACGAAGAAGACAAACAACACCTGCCCAAGGTCGACCAGGGCGAGCTTGCCTATGTGCTCCACCCCATAGACTGAGATGAAGAGCGCGTACCCGAGCATCCCCATCTCAAAGCCACCCATCATCAGGGGGAAGTAGGGGCTCTTCATGCCAAGGGGTTTTGCCAAGACTTTGCCTAGGAGTACCATCAAGAGGCAAACAAAGAATATGGTTATCACCAGAATCAAATAGCTGCTCTCTATCTCCAGGGTGGAGAAGGCCTGGAACATCAGAGCTGGCAGGGCAAGGTCAGAGACAATGCGCTTTATGCCCGCTATAGTGGGCTCTGAGAAGCTTTTTGACTTTTGCAGGATAAAGCCCAATACGAACAACAGGAGAATTGGAAGAATTGACCACATAGTGTTACCACCCTACAGAGATACTTTGTTTGATAGGGGAAACGGTATCACACTAGGGAGGGGCTAGCAAGGGTATGCATTCTCTCTCTAGGTTTCCGCGAAATTGCGAGTATTTGTACATTGGAGATCTCATCTTTATGACTGGAAGGGTTGAGCACAACCTTCAGGAAGAACTTGCACAGTCCATTGTAGGTGTTGATGCTGGTCCCCTGGAGTTCGTAATCCTTGTGCAGATACAGCAGCAAGGCCCTCAGGCCCTCTTGATTCAAGGCGGTTTGCAGACCCTCTTTTTCTGCGAACCCGCTGAAGCGCTTCAGCGCTGTACGATAGGTCTGTCTGGTCTTTTCGGAACTCCCTTGAAGCAGAAAGTTCTCTTTTCTTTTTGCAATACCTATACATTGATCATCTTTGGTAAAATTCTTCTGAGAAATGGTTTGTTTCTAAGAAAAACAATCAAGATAGGAAGGGACAGGAAGGGGAACAATTCATGCCTGTAGAATCTTTTAGGGGGGATATGCCTGAGGAGCACAATGGCTAGCGGATTAGTGAATCACGTTTACTTTTTACTCGTATGCTTTACTGAGTTCCCAAGATACTCATAGGTAGTGTATTCAGTCTTTATAA
>CAZGOK010000528.1:0-1273 GCA_964527665.1 uncultured Sphaerochaeta sp. | reverse complement strand
TGGGTTATGAAAGATAGGCATGTCCAGGTACTGGTAGTGGTTCCCACCAGGGAGCTTGCTGCCCAGGTAAATTCTGTGTTTCTGAAATATATTCGTGAAGCTGCATTGGATCTAAACACCTTAGCAGTCTTCGGTGGAGCCTCCATCAATCCTCAGATGATGGCAATGAGAAATGTGAACATTCTCATTGCCACCCCAGGACGCTTGTTGGAATTGGTCTCGGTGAATGCAGTCCATTTGTCCTCTGTTAAGATAGTAGTACTTGATGAAGCAGACAAAATGCTGACTGTCGGCTTTGCAAAGGAAATGGACCAAGTATTGGCCCTTCTTCCCAAAAGCCGCCAGAATTTACTGTTTTCAGCAACCTTGAACGAGGAGATCCACTCCTTGGAAAAGGTTCTCCTCCATGATCCTGTTGTGATTAAGATGGAAGAGGAAGAAGATCCCATTGAACTCATAAAGCAGAGTGTATACTTCATTGCTGAAGAGAAAAAAGGCCCTCTCTTACGCTATATCATCAAGGGCCAGGATATGAAACAAGTCCTGGTCTTTACCTCCTCTGTAGCGAGGGCTGATAGGGTAGCAGACAAACTGTACAAGAATGGTATTGATGCCGCTTCCATCCATAGCAAGAAGTCCCAGGGAGCGAGGACAGATCTGCTCAGGGCCTTCAAGCAGGGTAAGCTGCAAGTGTTGGTTACTACCGATCTCCTTGCCCGTGGCATTGATATTGAGTTCCTTCCCTTTGTCATAAACTATGAATTGCCACGGTCTCCTAAAATCTTTATCCATAGGATTGGAAGAACCGGCCGTGCAGGAAGCTTTGGTGAAGCCATAACCTTTGTAAATCCTTCAGAAGAGACCCATTTCCACGTGATAGAGAAGAAGATGAAGAAAAAGGTGACCAGGATAGATTCTGATGGCTTTGACCTGTCAAAGGTGTAAGAAGAGGGAGTAGGGTGTTGCCATATATCTCTCCAAAGATATTCAGGCATACTCCAGGCGTACTATTTTGTAAGGTGATAAAGGTGTGCTGGTGAGCGATACGTGTGAACAAAACTATTTTTATGTTGTCAACTATTCCAAGGAAGAGAAGGCTTTATGTCTGTTGGAGATGAAAAGCCTCTTTGGCCTGGAACCAACCAGGAAATACTTTTTTTCTTCCAGAAACATTGACCCTTCACGAAGTCCCTTTTTCAAATTGAGAATTTCTGTCCAGTGCAGTGCTTCTTCCTTTGAAGAGTTGGTTCCCCTTGTTCGTGAGAAACAAATC
>CAZGOK010000527.1:0-1274 GCA_964527665.1 uncultured Sphaerochaeta sp. | reverse complement strand
CCGTTGCCCGTAGGCAACGCTAATTCCTGTTAATTTGACCACAAAGACTCCTAAGTGAGAGAGTCTAGCAGAATGGCCCTATTTTGTCATGACCGTTTCCCTCTCTAGGGAAAAAGCCTATACTCATGCCAAGAGGTCACTATGGAAGGAAATGTACGGAAAGATATCAAAGCAGGCTTGAAGGTGGGCATCATCCTCAAGGAAGACCAGAGAAGCGGCAAACAGACTGAAGGGGTGGTCAAGGATATCCTTACCAATTCGCCCACCCATCCCCATGGCATCAAGGTGCGCCTCGAGTCAGGTCTGGTTGGCAGGGTTGCCAAGATCTACTGAAACACCCCGTAGATGGTCGTGCCACAATGTGCACACCTTCCATGATCGAGCAAGGGTTCTATGCCATTATGCTCATCGATGAGCAAGGCGTGGCAGGAGGGACAGAACGTATTTCGTCCTACTTCACTGTTACCGCTGTATATGTAGGGTATTCCTGACTGTTTAGCCAAGTCCACCATCGCCATCAGATATGCCTCGCTGGTCGGCGCGAGGGCGGCCATCTTGTAGCGGGGGAAAAACCTGCTCAGATGCCACACCTGCACACCCCGTTCATGCAGGAGCTTGCCCATGCTCACAACGTCCTCTTTGGTATGCATCGACTCGATGAGCATGGTGGTGACTTCCAGATGGACAGGAGCCTTGGCAATGATCTGTATGGCATCGAGGACTGCTTGCTCGCTTCCCTTACAGACTTTCGTATAGAAAGCAGAGTCACCCTTGAGGTCGATATTGAATGCATCAATGACAGGCAACAGGCGTTGCAAGGCCTCCCTTGAGAAGGAGCCATTGGTAACCATGATGTTTTGCATCCCTGCCTTCTTTGCCAGAAGGGCGACATCAAGCATGTAATCCTGCCACACCAGAGGTTCGCTGTAGGTGTAGCTTATGGAGTGACACCCTCTTTCCCTAGCCAGAGCTACTATCTTTGAGGGCTCCACCCTATCGCTTGCAAGCGAAAGGGTGGGCTCTCCTTGGCTGAGGGTGTAGTTCTGGCAGAACTGACACGAGAGGTTGCATCCAAACAGGGCAAAGGAGAAAGTCTTGCTACCTGGGTAGTAATGATAGAGAGGTTTCTTCTCTATGGGATCGACAGCCATGGCTTCGATCTGCCCATAGGTGGTGGTGACAAGCTTTCCTCTCACATGCTTGCGGACCTTGCAGATCCCGCTCTGCCCTTCAGAGAGGCTACAGTGATGCCAGCAAAAATCACAGACAAGAGA
>CAZGOK010000526.1:0-1280 GCA_964527665.1 uncultured Sphaerochaeta sp. | reverse complement strand
ATATCATGCTGTGCGGGGAGGAGCTTATGGCCCTCTCCTGGCGAGAGCATGCCCGTTCCCTCTCATGTGACAAGGAGGGAATGGCAACCCTATCAGCTGACCCCATTGGGGTTATACAGGCAAAAGAGGGTCATTTTGCCCTGTTTATGCCCGGGGAGCCCCACACCGTTGGTATGGAAGCGTCTAAGAACGGATCTGTGGTTCGCAAACTCCTCTTCTCTATTTTGGATGCATAAAAAAGCTATACAAACGTTTACTAGGGCCTTAACAAAGAAGATCAAAAGCAGTAGAGTAGGGAGCGTCAAAGAGAGGACCTATCATGAGAGAGATACACACAGCTACCATTGGAGATAGAACTATAGGGGCCAACCTGCCGGTCCTGGTGCAGACCATGTATGACAGTGCTATTCCCCACGACAAGGAGGGCCTTGAGGCCCTTCTCAGGCGCATAGGGGTCCTCAATGCCATGGGCTGTGACATCCTGCGCTTCTCCTACCCATCCATCGATGACAGGGAGGCTTTCACCTGGTTGTGCAAGCACAGTCCCATCCCCTTGGTTGCTGATATTCACTTTGACTATAAGCTAGCTCTGGATGCAATTGCATGCGGAGCTCACAAGATACGCATCAATCCGGGTAACATCGGCGCACGATGGAAGGTCGATGAGGTGGTCACAAGCGCCCTGGACAACAAAGTGGCCATCCGCATCGGGCTCAACAGCGGATCGCTGCCCAAGGGCAATGATCCCATGCCCATCCTGATGAGCAATACAGCTTTGGAGTATCTGGGTTGGTTTGAGTCCTTGGGGTTTACCAACTCGGTGGTCTCCCTGAAGGCTAGTGACGTTGAGACAACCTTTGAGGCAAACAAGCGCTTCGCCTCCCAAAGTGGGTATCCGCTCCATCTGGGCGTGACGGAAGCTGGCTCTGTCGTCTCTTCGGTAACCCGTTCGACCTGGGCACTGGGAAGGCTACTTTCCCAGGGAATTGGCAATACGCTTCGTATCAGCATCACAGGCGACATAGAGACCGAGGTGCAGGCTGGGGTCGAACTGCTGCGGACCTTGGGCCTGCGCAAGGGTGGCATCCGTATCGTCAGCTGTCCCCGTTGTGGCCGGCACAGCTTTGACTCTCAGGGCTTTTTGCAGTCCATCGAAAAGGAATTGCTTACCGTACAGAAGGACCTTACTGTCGCCATCATGGGTTGTCAGGTGAACGGACCCGGGGAAGCGAAGAGTGCGGACATTGCAATTACAGGTATTGGAAGGGATATCTTCCTCT
>CAZGOK010000525.1:0-1281 GCA_964527665.1 uncultured Sphaerochaeta sp. | reverse complement strand
GGCTTCATAGTAGCTGTTGCCTGTGCCGGAGAAGCAGAATATGGTGGTTTTCATCAGTTTTTCCTAGGTTTGAAGGCTTTGAGAATTGAACATATCTCTTGTGTGTCCTGTTCGCTGATATCCAAATTGGTTACAAGGCGTACGATAGGGCCTTCGTTGTTTGCAAGTATGCCCACTTCTGAGAGTTGGGCAATGACCTCATGGGCATTGAAGCCTGGGACGGTGAAGAAGATCACATTGGTCTGGACCCCCTCCATATCAACATCGGCCCAGGAGCTCGCTTGCAGTTCCTTCGCTATGACCTTTGCCCTCCTGTGGTCGTCGTCAAGGCGCTGGACATGATGCTCAAGGGCATAGAGGCCAGCAGCGGCGAGGATGCCGGTCTGTCTCATCCCCCCTCCAAGTATCTTCCTGACGGTGAGGGCCTTGTTGATGAACTCCTCAGATCCGCACAGCAAACTCCCTACAGGACAGCCAAGGCCCTTGGAGAGGCAGAAGGTGAGGGTGTGTGCATACTTTGCATAGTTCTTCACCGGGATGCCCATAGCCTGCTGGGCATTGAAGATCCTCGCCCCGTCCATATGGACCTTAAGGTCGTGGGTATCCGCAAAATCCTTGATGCCCTCTAGGTTTTCAAGGGGGTAGCAATAGCCTCCGATGGTATTTTCAACCTCTATGAGGGTGGTTGTTGCCATGTCGTATGCGCCGCTTTTCACCCTTCCTTGCAGGTCAGAGGCCCTGAGGATCCCTCTAGGGGCCTCAATGGCGATGGGAAGTACCCCAGCGATGGAAGCCACCGATCCGATCTCATGGTGGAGGATGTGGCTGTTCATGGAGGTGAGAACCTCATTGGACCTTCCCCCGTTGAGGTAGAGGGCGATGAGGTTGCCCATGGAGCCTGAGGATATGAACAGGGCCCTCTCCTTGCCACTGAGGTGGGCGGCCAGCTCCTCGAGTCTTGTAGTGGTCGGGTCTTCACGGTATACGTCATCACCAACTTCGGCCTGGTACATCGCCTTTCTCATCTCGGGTGTGGGTTTTGTGATGGTATCGCTTCTGAGGTCGTATCGTTTCATTGCTCTCTCCTGTTTGCTATCGGGTCAACTATAGCCAAGTTATGCTTTTCAGTCTACAAAAAAGGTCCCCGAGTAAGCTCGGGGACCTGATAAACTTAATAGCTAATCTACTTATTGAGGTAGATATTCTTAGGTGGATGGTAATCCATAATGTTATTATGCCAACCGCCCCACTTGTCTGTATTTATCATGTTCATAGAAACAT
>CAZGOK010000524.1:0-1290 GCA_964527665.1 uncultured Sphaerochaeta sp. | reverse complement strand
TGACGGATGGCAGTGGGAGCAGTCCCCCATGTACCATGGGGAAGTCCTCTTTTCCCTGTTGCACGTCATCCAATTGGCAGACAAGTGCAAGAAAACGATTCCCTCCATCATCAGGGAGAAGGCCCAGGCAATGTGCCATGCAACCCTGGCAAGCATGAAGAGTGATGGCAGGCAGTTCCTCCAAAGCGATAGCGACGATACTTCAGTGCGGGATATGCTGAGCTTGGGAGCTTTGGTTTTTCAAGATCCTATCCTCAAGTTTGGGGGACTTCCTACCCTTGATGCATTTGCCAGTGAAGAGGATCACCGGATATACAACTCCCTCGAAGCACAGAAGCCCCCCTACAACTCCATCGCCTGCGAGGCGAGTGGGAACTACTACCTGCGTAGCGGATGGGGCGCCGATGATACTGTTGTGCACTTTCGCTGTGGAAGCCTGGGCAGTGGCCATGGCCATGCCGACCTCTTGCATGTGGATGTCTCAAAAGGCGGGGTGGATGTCCTGGTCGACAGCGGGCGCTTCACCTATGTCGACGGGCCAAGGCGAAGGGCCCTGAAGGAGGGGCCTGCCCACAATACCATCCAAGTCGATGGTGAGGATTGTTTCACCCTTACAGACTCCTGGGGCTATGCCAAACGGGTAATGCCCCTACAACGCCCGATGGTCATCAAAGGTGACTGGTCTCTCTGTGAAGGAGCTCACCTAGGTTACCACCCCCTTGTTGTACACCGGAGTGTTTTGCTTCTGGGCAAAGACCTGGTTATTGTGATCGATAGCCTAATCACAGATTCCTCGCACATGTATGAGAGGTACTTCCACTTTGGGAACACCGCTGAAATAGTAGGAGAGCTTGATTCTATCAGCTTTGTCTCCCCTACACTTGATGCAAAACTCTACCTTGATGGTAAGGAAAGCCTCCAGATGGAACAGACAGGCTATGCTCCCCACTACAACCAGTGGGAGACCAAGCCTTCTGCAAGGCTTACCTCTCGTGTGGAGGGCCCTACAAGTCTTGTCTCGGTGTTGCATCTAGGGGAGAGACAGTGCCCTTCAACAGTTCTAGAGGTGCCTGTCCACCTTGCACGTACGAAGAGGGTTTTGGATGCACCTGAAGCGCGAGCTTTCACCATTGAACGTGAGGGTAGGGAGCCTGTTATCATAGTGGCCAGCTTTTCACCTTGTATTGAGGGGGTGGACCTGCTCTGTGCCAACGACCTTTGTGGTTATGGGCGTATCATCGTCAGGCAGGGCTCTAGGCAGGAGGTGTTTTCTTACTGAGGACTTAGCCT
>CAZGOK010000523.1:0-1290 GCA_964527665.1 uncultured Sphaerochaeta sp. | reverse complement strand
ATAAATAGTGTAGATGTATGAAATTCTACAAGCTTATTGAGCTATTTTTTCGATAGGGGAGGTTTATAGGGTAGGATCTGCCTGAAGCGTGAGAGGCCTCCCGTGAGCTGGGCATCAAAACGGGTTGCTGCTATCAGGGAGCAACAAGGGGACTCTTAAGGTCGGTCCATACTATTCACTCTATCTTTGTATGCTTGGAAAACACCTTACAGGTAGAGGGGGTTCATGCTATTGTGTAGTCATACACAGTTGCAGCTACACAAGGGGGTAAGGAATAAGATGTACCTTGGATATGATATCAAGAATGGCGTCAAGTATGCTAGGATTTGCTCTTCCCGAAGGGAGGGGAAGAAGGTCATTAGTACCCAGAAGAACCTGGGAAAGGTCCTTGATGAAAAGCGGGGAATCTATCAGAACAGGGAGCGTGGGATCTTTACCTATGATATTACAAGTGATACCTATGGCACGGTGGATCCCTCCTTCGTCCTTGAGCTGGCAGGAAAGAGTGCGAAGGAGAAGCTCATTCTTGACTTTGGGGACTCCTACTTCCTTGATGCCTTCATACGCAAGAGTGGCCTTGAGCCGTCTATCATGGCTCTGGGGTATGAAAATTCCGATACGCTCAAGGCTATGGTCCACTATTATGTCCTTTACAACAGCAATACTTGCTATGCCGTTCCCTGGTGGGATGGCAATTACGCAAGGATCCTCTATCCTGATGCCGATCTCGATAGCCGGAGAATCAACGATATGCTCTTCTCTATAGGGGATGAGGGTATCTATCGAAAGTTCTTCAAGGAGTACTCAAAGCTCCTTGCCAAGCGAGAAGAGGGAACCGATATCATAATCGACAGCACAGGCTGTCATGGCAGCATCAATGCTCCTCTTGCAGACATCGGTGCTGAGATGCGGCTTATCTATGTTTTACAACAGGAGACCGCTCTTTCCTTGTATATGTGCTACGCTCCTGAAAATGTTGTTGACGTCTCCACCCTGACAAATACCATCCATGAGCTGCAGGCAAACAGCATACAGGTCAAGTTCGCAATCCTTGATACAGCGTATCTCACTGACGGGAGTGTAGAGGAGCTGTTCGAAAACAAGGTTTCCTTCATATCCGAGCTCAAGGAGGAGAGCCAGCTCTACAAAGACGTGCTGTCGAAGCATCTTTCAACGCTTGAGGCAAAAGAGAACCTTGTCTCCTATAATTCCAAGTATCTCTATATCAAGAGGGTTGAGTGCGAGATAGGCGAAGGGCACAAGGCGTATGCCTATCTCTGCCAGGACCTG
>CAZGOK010000522.1:0-1295 GCA_964527665.1 uncultured Sphaerochaeta sp. | reverse complement strand
CCGGTGTTCTGGTATTCCTCTTCGAGAGAAATAAGATAAGGATGAAGCGCATCGTGCAGACTGACGAGGAACCCTATCTTTTGGATAAGGTCCTCGTCGTCGTAATACTGCACATTGCGCTCAGGCTTGTTTCCTTCATGGCTACGCATGAAGGGAGAGAAGACTGCAAGCTCTGCCCATCGTATGGCAAGGGTGCGGCTTCGCTTTACCCAGCCAAGGGTGGTGTATCCACCCATGTCCGAGTGCCAGTAGGGAATGCCACACATCCCAAGGCTGATGGCAGCAGGCACGACACTGGCTAGGCCATCATCAGCGTCCCAGTTCACCATCTGGTCCCCTGCCCAGCTCATATCCATGACAGAACCACTGCCAAGATAGCCGCTTCGGCTGAAGAAGAAGCACTCTTCACTGACTCCTGCTTCTTCTATGGCCTGCCTATTAACCTCTGCCCAGAGCACTGGGTAGAGGTTATGGGTCAATTCAGGGTCACTTTTGTCAAAGAGGACACAGTCAGTGGGAAGAAACTCTGCAAAGTCAGCCATCCACCCAGAGAGCCCTATACCGATCATATGCTCCTTGATGATGGATTTGATCCAAATGCGAGCATCGCTGTTGGTCAAATCTATGATGGCTACATCAAAGGTTGTAATCTTTACTGCATAGTCCTCCCCTTGCTGGTTCTTCACACAGAAGCCCCGTAAGGAAGCTTCCTTGTACATAGGACAGTCCATGGCAAGGTAGGGATTGATGTATCCCAATACCCTTATCCCTCGTTTGTTCAAGTCTTTGATAAACAGAGGAAAGTCTGGATAGGCTTCCTTGTTGTACTCCCAGTTCCACAGCAGTTGGGAGCCAAAGCTGGTAAGCCTCTTTCCAACCCAGTCCTGGAGCCACACTGAAGTGATGCAATCGGGTGCACCCTCTTCAAATCGAGCAAGCTTTGATAGGACAGCTTCAAGCCCTCCTTGGAGGCCAAGGCTCATGCCTTTGCCCACCCAGGAGGGAAGCTTTCTCTGTCTTCCCAGAGAGGAACTGAGCGCCCCTACTGATTCTCCCAAGCTGGACGTAACAGTCAATGATAGTGTTTCTGGGATTCGCCAGAAGTTGAGGGTATATGCACCCTTTTCTCTGAAGTCAAAGAGTGCATAGGAGGAACTTTTTGCAAACAAGGCCCTGCTTTTGGTTACAAAGGCAGGCATCGAGAAGTAGGTACTATAGCGTGACCCTCCAGCACCTGCTGCGATGTCTCAGCAAAGCTTCACCAGGTTGGGGCCCCTCCCCAAGCCCTGTTCCTG
>CAZGOK010000521.1:0-1296 GCA_964527665.1 uncultured Sphaerochaeta sp. | reverse complement strand
GAAGCGAAGAGTGCGGACATTGCAATTACAGGTATTGGAAGGGATATCTTCCTCTATGAAAAAGGTGAACTGGTTCGAAAGGTCAAACTTGAAGAGGCTCGGGAAGCAGTATTGGAAGCGGTAAGGAATGCAGAATAAACTCATAATAAAAGGTGCGCGCGAGCACAACCTGAAAAATATAGATATCGAGCTGGAAAAGAACAAGCTCATCGTCATCAGCGGACTCTCCGGAAGCGGAAAGAGTTCGCTCGCCTTTGATACGATCTTTGCAGAGGGACAGAGACGGTATGTGGAGAGCCTCAGCTCCTATGCACGGATGTTCCTCGACAGGATGGACAAGCCCGATGTCGATTATATGGAGGGCCTGAGCCCTGCCATCGCCATCGAGCAGAAGTCGACGCAGAAGAATCCGCGCTCGACTGTAGGCACCATCACCGAGATCTACGACTACTACCGCCTGTTCTGGTCCCGGGTAGGTACGCCTCACTGTCATCAGTGCGGGCGTGAGATAACGGAGATGAGCATCGACCAGATCATTGAGGCGATATACAAGGCTAAGGATGACAGCAAGATCATCGTCAGCGCCCCTGTCGCCATCGGGCGCAAGGGGGAGTTCAAGAAGGTGTTCGAGGATGCCAAGAGCGGGGGCTTCCAACGCGTCAAGGTCGACGGACAGATGCTGGACCTCGATGAGAGCATCGTTCTGGACAAGCAGCAGAAGCACTCTATCGATGTGGTTGTTGACCGTCTTATTCTGCGCCCTGATGCCCGCCAGCGCCTGGCCTCAAGCATCGAGACCTGCAACGAGATGACCAACGGCCTGGTGAAGATCACCTTCATCGCAGAGGACAACAGCGAGCATGAGGAGATCTTCAGCGAGCGCAACAGCTGCTCGCATTGCGGTATAACGCTGCCGGACCTGGAGCCACGCCTCTTCAGCTTCAACAACCCCTTCGGAGCGTGCCCTGAGTGCAACGGCCTGGGGGTAAAGACTGAGTTCGACCCTGACCTGATCATCCCCGACTACTCAAAAAGTTTCAACAAAGGGGCGATCGCAACCCAGAACCCTGAGGCTGAGTGGTCGCGCGTCCCCTTTGAGGCGTTGGCCAATCACTTTGGCTTTACCCTGAACACTCCCTTCAGCAAACTTGCCCCTGAGGTCATTGATGCCATCCTCTATGGGACGAAGGAGAGCCTTGCCATGGAGTACACCAAGGAAAAGCGCAAGGAGCTCTACCGGGTGGAAAAACCCTTCCCTGGGGTGATACCTGACCTGCAGCGCCGCTACTATGAGAC
>CAZGOK010000520.1:0-1296 GCA_964527665.1 uncultured Sphaerochaeta sp. | reverse complement strand
ACCTGCTCCACTGTGCTGAAGTTACCCCCGATGCGGTTGTTGTCATACGGACAGAAGGCAGTGGCATAGTAGAGCGTCTTCGTCTCTCCTGGCTTGATGGTTATGGTAGGGTCGACTCCCATCACCTGATCCCCTGGTTTTGTGTGCTCAAGGCCTGAGTAGAGATTGTTGGTCCCCGAACCACAGTTGAGGGAGTACTGCTGGCTCATCCCCCCCTGGTAGAGAGCCCATGGGGACTCGCTCCTACCACCATAGTCAAACAGGAAGTTGTTGAAGTTGATGGGAACCTCTCCCTCAGCCAGGGCAACGGGGCCTGGGAAAAAGGTGAAGTAGAGCATCTGCTGTCTTGGGTTTATCACACTGGCCCACCCCATGCTTGCGCTTCGGGGAACCACTCCGGAGACAAAATCGCTCTTGCCGATGACAGGGGGGACTTCAGAGAGATCGACCGTCCCTCCCCCCTTCAGAGGAGCTTTCTTCCAATCATCAAAGGTGGTATGGGGGGCAAGCCTTGCATTGAGAAGCGGATTATCATCCCCGGTTGACCAGGATTCCGCACTTGCATTAAGCACACACCCCGACTCGAGGAAGGGGGAACCCAGCTCATTGTTCCACGTTGCATTGGCAATGAGGTCCTCGGCTCCGTTGTTTGTGATGACAGACGCACTGTAGTGGATCGGTTGGTTGGGAAGCAGCATGTCTATCTTGCGCACCTGCCACTTGGCCTTGCGGTTACGCACCAGGCTCATCAGCCAGACCCCACCGAACTCAGGGTCGGTGCCATAGCGCTCCACCATCCAGTACGAGGAGGCTGTATACCCATTGTGGTCTTGCTGCTCCTCCCCGTTGGAAAAAGCGGGCCCATAGTTGGGAAAGCTCAAATAGGAACCCGCCCTCTGGTACAGGAACGGACTATTCTTCCAGTACTGAGCGTTCTCATCGCTGAACACTGAGGTGCCGCTGCCCCTATAGTGGGGAAGCAGATGGGCGTTCATACGCCCCCCTGCAGGGGTATCGCTGCTCAGCTCCAGGACCATCCCCCCCTGGTCTTCCACAACAACCCGTAAAAGGTCATTGCACAGAACAGTGGCATTTCTACTCTCCCACAACCTCAACCGACGAATATCCATCACTCTCTCCTCAATTTCCACAAAAGCAGGGTGGTAAAAATACCCCAACACAGTATACTGATACTTGACACAAAGTCATAGTTCAAGGAGAAACCATCATGATTTCCAAGAAGGACCAACTCTTCAACCTAACAACGGCCAATACCACCTATCTCTTTGCCATAAC
>CAZGOK010000519.1:0-1298 GCA_964527665.1 uncultured Sphaerochaeta sp. | reverse complement strand
TCACCTTCCGGTCCTGCTTACGCTTTTGCGCAGGTGAGGTCGCCCCGTCCTTGGGGAATTTGAGCTCATAGAAAATCTGCTCGAGCTCGAGGGCTATGTTGATGTTGTGCACCACAGGCATGGTGCCGTCCTTCTGAAGCTGTGCCTTGAGCGTGATGGGGCTGAAGTTCAGTATTCCCATGATACCCGCCTTTATCAGACGCTCGAAGCTGTCGTTTGCCGCCTGCTCGGGGACGGTTATGATGGCAGCTGTCACGTCAAGGGCGCCGACGACCTCGTCGATGCGATTGATGGGATAGATGGGCACCGGGTGGGATGCATCGCTGTATACCATGGGGTCGCTGTCAAAACCGGCTACGATGCGTATGCCATCCGGCTCAAAGCCGTTGTAGTGCATCAGGGCCTTGCCGATTCTGCCGCAACCGATGATGATGCAGTTCTGAGGATCACCCTTGCCTAGGATCTCGCCAAGGGAGGCGAGCAGGTCATGAATCTCATAGCCGCCTCTTTTCTGGCCATATATTGCCAATTGTGAGAAATCTTTACGCACGATCGCAGCAGAGACCCCCGCTGCATCGGCAAGGTTGTGAGCAAAGACTTTTTCCAGTCCGATTGTTTTAAGACGGTTTAACGAACGGTAGTATCTTGTGATTCGTATCAATTGGTCATTGTTCATGGCTAAACTCCTGTTAATGTGATTGAGTGTATATTAAACACCATTAATGGTCAATATTTAATTACTATTTGCAGGCTAAAGCTCTCCTTATTGCCATAAGTTGTAAGAATATGGTGACACGGTTTGCGAAATAATGGTAGAATAACTAAACTGAAAATTTTGGGTACTGGAGGTTACATGTCGGAAACTAACGAAAACAAGTTGTCGCCTGAATTAATCTCTTTCATCGAGGAATGGAAGGATAAACCGGGCAATCTCATTATGGTTCTCCATAAGGTGCAACAGGAACAGAGCTACATCTCACGGTCTGCCGCTGATAAGGTTGCGTCATTGCTCAATGTCCCCTTGGCCACCATCTGGGGTGTTGTATCATTCTATCACTTCTTCAAGTTGACAAAGCCAGGCGAACACAACATACAGGTTTGTATGGGAACCGCTTGTTATCTGAAGGGTGCACAACCACTTATTGACGAATTGACCAAACAGCTGGGCATCGAGGTCGGTGGAGTGACTGGCGACGGTCTCTTCTCCTTGGAAGCTGTGCGCTGTGTTGGTTGCTGCGGGCTCGCCCCAGTGCTCACCGTTGGTGGGGAAGTATTCGGCAAGGTCACTAAGGACCAGG
>CAZGOK010000518.1:0-1300 GCA_964527665.1 uncultured Sphaerochaeta sp. | reverse complement strand
CATTGCGCACTCCTACGGGGGAAAGGTGCTCTGTGACATTGAAGAGGATAGGGTGCAAATTGATGTCATCGACACAGGACCGGGCATAGAGAACCTGGACCTGGCCATGACCGAAGGGTGGTCCACAGCCACCAACGAGGTCAGGGAGATGGGATACGGTGCCGGAATGGGGTTGCCGAACATCAAGAAAAGTTGTGATGAACTGAAGATATACACGAAGAAGGGGGACCATACCCACATCACCATGCGTTTTGCCCTATAAGGAGCGTACGATGACCGACCTTCCCTTTCACCACTCGTTGCATGTCATTGAAGAGAAATGCAAGGGTTGCACACACTGCATGAAACGTTGTCCGACCATGGCCATCCGCATCTCCGGGGGGAAGGCAAGGATTTCCAGCGCCCTGTGCATCGACTGCGGCCAATGCATGGCAGTGTGCCCAAATGATGCCATAGAGGTCGAGCAGGACTCCTTTGAACAGCTGAACGCCTACAACTACCGCATAGGCATAGTCCCTGCGGTCTTTTTTGCACAGTTTCCCGACACCTTCTCCCAGGAGCAGATATGCTCGGCCCTCTACGAGTCGGGCTTCACCCACCTCTACCTCTCCGAGACAGGCATAGACATCCTGGACAAGCTCGGGGCCCCTGAGATCGAGCACGAGCTACCCCTGATCAGCAACTTCTGCCCTTCAGTACAGCGCCTGATCCAAATCCGGTTCCCCCTGCTGTTGGAGAACATGAGCCGCGTTCGTCCCCCGGCCCAAATGGTTGCCCTCTTTGCCAAGGCGGAGCTCCAGGAGCAGAGCGACTCGATAGGCATATTCTACCTCACCCCCTGTGCCGCCAAGATAGCCCAGATCAAGACCAAGGGATCTGAAGACAACAGCCTCTTTCAGGGTGTCATCAACTTTGATACAGCCTACAACAGGGTGAGGACCTTTTTGGAAAAACACAAGCACCAGGAGAGTGTGGGCAAGCCCAACACCCTCTCCTTTCCCATCGTCACACGCAAGGCGAGCCAGTGGAGCATGGTCAAGGGTCAGAGCAACACCCAAAGCGGGCGCTCCCTCTCTGTTGACGAGGTGCACAACGTCATAGAGTTCCTGGACCTGCTTGAGCAGGATGAGGAGAGCAATCTGGAGTTTCTTGAACTTGATGCGTGTGCCGAGGGGTGTCCCGGGGGAATTCTGACAGTTCGCAACCGCTTCCTGGCAAGTGAGCGCCTCAGGCACTGGTCACAGACCCTTCCCAAGGAGCTTCCCCCTTCCCTGATCAAGCGCATCAACGACCAGAGCGA
>CAZGOK010000517.1:0-1303 GCA_964527665.1 uncultured Sphaerochaeta sp. | reverse complement strand
CGGATTCGCTTGCAGTCCATCAGGTTCTTCATGTCGTCGAAATGCAGTTCGATGTCATTGCGGCTACGGTATTGGGAGAGGGCCTTGGCCGTGTCCTTCTCATCGGAGGACAGCAGCATCCAATAGCCACTGTGGCCGCTGATGTACTCATCAATTGCCTCATGCTTGAGGATGACCTTCCTTCCCCGCTTGAGGGTGTCCCTGACCTCAAAATACCGTTCGTACAAGGACTCGTGGCTCTTGAGCGGGCTCTTATCCTCAAGCTCGGCCTTGCATGTGTTGAGTTTAGCCATCAGGCTGGCAATGTCACGCTCCTTCCTTACAGCGTCATAGTAGAGGTGGACCCACATCCTGCCGTACTTGGTGGTGTTGACTACAGTGAGGCCGTAGATGATGGAATCCTCGTCCCCAGTCTCAATCAGGTTGGCAGGGCGCTGCAGCTCCCCCCGATGGGTGTCGATAAACTCTTTCTGCCACTTGAGATGGGATGGGACAGGTATGGTGAACCTATGGCTCTTCTGGGTAAGTTTTCGTATGTTGTATTCGCTGTAGAACCCCTTGTCCAAGAAGAGCCCGACCTTTCCGACATCAAGCTTCTCAAGCTGGTCAAAGACATATTCCAGGGCAATCTGGTCGGACATGCTTCCCGGCAGCTCCGTACACCATAGGGGCGTATTGCTTTCGTAGGTACTGATGAGGGCTATGTTGATCTGCTCACGCTTTTCACGGTCCCTGTTGTAGCCCCACTCCACATATGGGTTGTTCTTGGCATAGGATGAAATGCTGGAAATATCAAAAAGGAGGCTTCTCTTCTCAGCTTTTTTTGCAATCCAACCTGCATAGAAGGCGTTCTGGACATCCTTGTCCATGGACCTGAAGAAATCAGTTATCCGCTGGGAACACAGGGCGGATCCCTCGAACCCACGGGCATCAAGCCAGTCTTCTGCATAGTAAAAGGGCTTGCCCTCACAGACAGAATGCTTCACAAGCTGCAGGGAAAGGTCTGCCTTTTCCTTGCCGATTGTCTTGGTGAGCACCTGTTTCAGGCCGGTGTCGGCAATGATCTTGTCCAGGATGAGGTTCTCTCCCAAGAGGGTTGTCTTGGATACGACCCTCTCCTTCTGTGCCTCATCAGTCTGCTCCATCCTGTTACGATAGTATTCGTTGTAGACAGGATTTCCCTTGGCATCAAGCTTGCCGATGCCCTTGCGTTTGTGGCGGCCCTGCTTGAGTTCCGGATCCCAGTAGGCGGTGTCCTCATAGAGGTAGGTGGTCTTGGCTTTCTTGTTGTAGACCTCGATGA
>CAZGOK010000516.1:0-1313 GCA_964527665.1 uncultured Sphaerochaeta sp. | reverse complement strand
TTAACAAATATGCAGCTACCATCCAGCTTAAGGGTTTCAGAAAGGGAAAGGCCCCCCTTTCCGTGATGGAAAGCAAGTTTGGTAAGGACATCCGAGAGGAAAGCACCTTCAACACTATTGAAGAGGCACTCAAGGAAGCACTGGAAGAGGTGGAAGAGAAGAACAAGCCACTTTCTTACAGCATCCCTGAACTGCAGGACGAGGAGACTCTTCTCCCCTTCAAGAGCAATAGCGACGTGACCTTTACCGTCAAATATGACGTGATGCCCGTCTTTGAGATGCCAGCCTACACCGGCTTGACCGTCACTTTTCCCAAGGTGGAGCTTCCTGAGGAAGAGGTCACCAAAGAACTGGACAAGCTCAGGGACCAGAACGCAATGGTCATTGATAAGGATGGCGAGGCAACAGATGGTGACATCGTGACCATCGACTATGTCGAGCTTGACGAAGAAGACAATGAGGTTCCCGCAACCGCACGCATGGACTTTATCTTTACCATCGGCAGCGGTTCCAACTTCTATGAGATCGATTCTGAGATCACAGGCATGAAGGTTGGCGATGAGAAGACCATCACCAAGACATATGCCGAGGATTCAACAGTCGAGGGGTATGCAGGCAAGACCATCAAGGTCAACGTTGCCCTCAAGGCTTTGAAGTTCCGTGATGTCCCTGCGCTGGACGATGATTTTGCCCAGGATGTCAAGGATGAGTACAAGAGTGTCGAAGACCTGGTCAATGCGACCCGCAAGAAGCTTGAGGATGCGTTGCAGGCTAAAATTGAGCGTGCAAAGCTTGATGCCCTTACCGACGAGTTGCTCAAGGGAACCACCATTGGTGTGCCCCAGAGCATGGTCGACATGGAAGTGGACCAGGCTTGGAAGCGCTATGTACAGCAGACCGGCCTTACCGAAGAGCAGATCGAGCAGTTCCTTGGCTTCCAGCAGAAGACCAAGGCTGACCTCACCGCCCCTTGGAGAGAGAGTGCTGAAAAGAGTCTTCGCGTCCAGCTGATCATGGAAAAGGTTATGGAGAAGGAAGCGTTTACCGCCGATGCAGAAGAAGTGCAGAAGGTTGTTGACGATCAACTTGGATCGGTAACCGATGAGGCTCAGATGGACTACTATCGCACCATGATAGAAGACGAGCTGAAATTCCAGAAGATAGCCCCATTCCTCCAGGAGAAGAATTCCTTCACCGAGGGTGAGGCAGTGGACTACTACGAATTCATGCAGGATTCCTTTGGTGAATAACCTCCTTTTCTTGCAGTAGTCAGTGTTGTGAAAAGGCGGTTCCCATCCAGGTTCCGCCTTTTT
>CAZGOK010000515.1:0-1315 GCA_964527665.1 uncultured Sphaerochaeta sp. | reverse complement strand
GTCCTCGCTCAGTACCTCCATAGAGGCCATAGGCTGAGGCCTCTACGCCGTAGCCGGCCTTCATGAAGGCCTCGGCCTTTGATTTGGGTATCTTGGCAAATATCTTGCCATACTCGTTTTCATGGGCCAAGGAGGCAAGGCTCTCCACCAGGGTGTCCGGATGGGCATCGGCGATGTCCATCAGGTACACCCTGCTGTTGTTCTCTCCGTGTTGTACTACTGCACCGTCAATGGTGATGGTCTTATCATGCATGGGAAGCCTCCTCGATAAGGTGTGCCCTTGTCTCGCGTTCCAGTCCCTCAGGGGACATGGAGAAGCTATCCTCATAGTCACACAGGAGCTTCTCAATACCTATGGCCTTATATTCGTCTGCTGCACTGAGGGGCAGTTCTAGATTACACTTTTCACAGTTGCGGTCACACGTTGTAGGAACATAGTTGGTGGGTTCCTGGTATGTGGTGATGACCCCTTCATAGTTACGCAGAATGACCTTGTTGGTCGACCAGGAAAGCAGGTAGTTGGGCATGACAGGAATCTTGCCCCCTCCCCCTGGTGCATCAATGACATAGGTGGGGACACAGAGTCCACTGGTATGGCCCCTGAGGCTTTCCATTATCTCAATGCCCTTCCCTACTGACGTACGGAAGTGCGAAAGGCCTTCAGAGAGGTCACACTGATAGATGTAGTAGGGGCGTACCCTGCTGTAGACAAGCTTCTGTACCAGACTTTTCATGATACGGGGACAGTCATTTACTTCGTTGAGCAACACTGACTGGTTTCCTAAGGGAATACCGGCATCAGCTAGCTTTGCCAGGGCCTTCTTGGAGGAGCTGGTCAATTCCCTGGGATGGTTGAACTGGGTGTTCAACCAGATGGGGTGGTGCTTCTTGAGCATGGCGACCAGCTCGTCGGTCACACGGTACGGAAGGACTGCAGGAATCCTGGTCCCGATGCGGATAATCTCCACATGGTCGATTTTCCTCAGCTCGGTAAGGATCCAATCAAGGTACTCGTCGCTAAGCATGAAAGGGTCCCCTCCTGACAGCAAAACATCACGGACCACCGGATGGTCTGCTATATACTGGATGCCTGCCTTGATCTGAGCCTTATTGGGAATGCTGTCCACGTCCCCTACCCTGCGCTTACGGGTGCAGTGCCTGCAGTACATTGCACAGGTATTGCTTACCAGCAACAGGACGCGGTCAGGATAGCGATGGGTCAGGCCGGGAACCGGGCTGTCCACATCTTCGTTCAAGGGGTCAGCCATATCACATTCGAGGATATCAAGTTCACGCACTGAAGGAAAACCCTGCT
>CAZGOK010000514.1:0-1316 GCA_964527665.1 uncultured Sphaerochaeta sp. | reverse complement strand
AGGGCATCCACCTGGCCAAAAGCTTCTACAAAGCGCTCAAACAGAGATTTTAAAGCAGCAAGGTCTGTCAGGTCCCCCTGCACTATCCGGCTTTCATGGCCCATCTCCTGCAACTCCTGTTGGAGGGCTTGGGCTTCATAAAAGGAAGTATTGCAGTGCAATACTACCTTATATCCATCTTTAGCCAGATGGATGGCAAGGGCCCTTCCGACCCTTCTGGCACTGCCTGTTATTACCACAACCTTGGACTGTATCATGGCCAAACTATACAGCGCTTGTTGCCGATTGACAATTGCGTAGGTATATTCAGTATGGTGGCAATGCATATGCACCTCTAAGGAATCATATACAATGGAAAAAGAGACCAAGAACCAAGAACAAGAATTCGCCAAGCATGAAAAAGACTGGAAAGAATCTTTTAAGAAGAAACCCCCTCAAGAGCCAGGGGTCCATCTAAACAACAAGGGCCCAAAGATCCAGAAAAAGTTTACCTTTTCCTTCTGGTATTTCTTCGTCATCCTCATCGCATTTATCCTGCTGAATACCTTTATGGCTACAAGACAGACAAACGTGCAGGCCATCGACTACAACCAGTTCAAAGCCCTTGTCGAAAGGGGGTCAATACGGCGAGTTGCCATCGAGGAAGAGAAGTACATAGGGTACAATTTCACCAAGGAACAGGCTCTTTCAGACTCCTCTGGCTCAACAGACTTCATGCAGTCCTTCACCACCTATAAGATTGATGACCCTACCTTTATCCCCTTGCTGGACAAGTATGGTGTTGAATATTATGCCTTGGCACCGATCAAACCAGGGATATTTTCCACCCTGCTCAGCTATCTCCTACCCCTAGCCCTTGTGCTGGTCTTTTGGCGTTTTCTCTTCTCCAAGATGGGAGGCGGCAAAGGTGGTGGGCAAGGAGTCCTCTCCTTTACGCAGAACAAGTCAAAAGTTGTGGCAGAGGGCGATACGGGAGTCCGTTTTTCCGATGTAGCCGGAGCTGACGAAAGCAAATACGAGCTTGAGGAGGTCGTGGACTTCCTCAAGAACCCCGACAAATATACGGAGATCGGGGGCAAGATACCCAAGGGTGTCCTGCTTGTCGGTCCTCCTGGAACCGGAAAGACCCTGCTTGCCAGGGCTGTTGCCGGTGAGGCCCACACTCCTTTCTACAGGATGAGTGGTGCTGATTTTGTTGAGATGTTTGTCGGTGTAGGAGCCGCTCGGGTGCGAGACCTCTTCAAGCAGGCAAGGGAGAACTCCCCGTGCATCATCTTCATCGATGAGATCGACGCCATAGGGCGCCAGCGTTCCGC
>CAZGOK010000513.1:0-1318 GCA_964527665.1 uncultured Sphaerochaeta sp. | reverse complement strand
GAGCATCGGACTCATAATCCGTGGGTCGAAGGTTCAAGTCCTTCTGGGCCCAAAGTGAAAACTCCTTGCAGTGCAGGGAGTTTTCTTGTTTTATGGAGCTTTATAATTGAACCAGGTAATGATATTCTTGGAACGGGTCGTGAACGGAAAGATGCAAGATCATACCTGGCAACCTTATTGCCTCTACAAGCGGTCTTGGTAAGAACCTCTACAGATTTAGCGACTTTGAAGAATCCCGTTTCGAAGTATCAAGGGAACCAGCATCAAGTGAAGCTTCTCCGAGGTGTTCCCCAGTGGAGGCGTCAAAGACTTCGAAGTGAGATCTATGAAAATCATCAAGATACCATAATCGGCCAGAACAAATCTCTTTGTAAATTATGCTACGTTTATTGAATCTGTTGGTTCGAACAAATCGTGATTCGTCCTGCAGAAGAAACTGGCACGTCGGAATCTGCTCGGTAGCAATCAAACCACTGATATCATCACCCCAGATAGTATCCAGGATGAATGCTTGCATGCCCTCGGTCCTATATATCTCCAATGGGATTCGAGGTATCAACCAAAGAGGGCTTGTTGGAAAACTCAACAGGCATCCATGCCTTATAGCCAAATAGTAAAAGAATTCGGAACTTACTGGTTCGACGCCAAACAAAAGAACACGGTCACGTGTGATTTCGTTCAACTGCGATTCATCCAGGTAATCAATGATTGGTGATCGATCAGTGACATCCAACAGGAAAGCCACAGCATCCCTATACTCAGGAGACGATGCTTCATCATACAGAAAAGAACCTATCGTATACGTACCACCGCCGATGATACAGGCTTGAATCGGATCTTGATCATACCATATTTGTATATCGAGTTCATATTTTTCAAGAGAAAGCTTGCCCATTCCACGTATGATAGCAAGAAGCATTTCCTTGGCTTCTTGGCACGTTGATGCAGGAAGGCTGTCTGGATTCATTCCAAAGAGCAACATGTTACAACAGCTCTCTTTTATCGACTAGGGACTGGTCAAAAAACCCTGCAGGCCATTTGCTCAGCCGACCATCCTTTGCTACCGATATCTTCTGGACTGAAGAAGGCGTTTCATAATCCTTTCGTTCAAAATAATACATCATCACGTCATCAGAACTCAGCAGGTCTTTTTTTACGCTGAGCCGAATCCCATCCACGATATGTTCACTATGAGTCTCTACCAGTACCTGCATTCCTGAGGCTACCGACAGTCCTATCAGCTTTCCCAACTCTACTTGCCCCCTAGCGTGAGTTTACAAGTTATAAAAAACAGTTCTTCTAAATAATTATAAAATAT
>CAZGOK010000512.1:0-1322 GCA_964527665.1 uncultured Sphaerochaeta sp. | reverse complement strand
AAATAAAGGAGCTGTTTCTCAGCCTGAATTTGTATCAGACTTTTGAAACAGCCCCTTTTTTCTTCTCTAGCGCAGACTCTCTGTCTGCTTGAACACCTCAAGCAGAGGGTTCCACCACTCCTTGCCTCCCGATACCTCCCCGATACCCCTGATCTTCCGAATCCTATAGCGGACCAGATTATCCACAGGTTTCGAACAGAGCACATCGAGGTCCCTGATGATCGTCTCCTTTATCAGAAGAGCGGTCTCCTCAGGGCTTCTCTCAGGTATTATGTCGTGAATTACCCCAAACTCCTTGAGATTTGTTGCTGTCATCTTCATAGCCTCGGCAGCCTCCTTTGCCTTGGAGGGGTCACGTAGCAGGATGGAGGCAAACCCCTCAGGAGTGATGACCGAGTAGACAGCATTCTCCAACATGTAGAGCTTGTCCCCTACTCCTATACCCAAGGCCCCGCCACTGCCGCCCTCACCTATGATGAAACAGAGCACCGGTGTCTTGAGGGTGGAGAACACCTTCAAGTTCTGCGCGATGGCCTCCCCTATGCCCCGCTCTTCCGAACCGAGGCCCGGGTAGGCTCCAGGGGTGTCGATGAAGCAGACCACAGGGCGGCCGAACTTCTCAGCCTGCTTTGCAAGACGCAATGCCTTGCGGTACCCCTCAGGATTGCTCATACCGTAGTTGCACAGCACATTCTCCTTGAAGTTGGCTCCCTTGTGGTTGCCGATGAAGGTGATGGCCCTCCCTCCAATGGTCCCGATCCCCCCTACCATGGCAGGGTCGTCGCCATAGAGGCGGTCCCCATGCAACTCCATGAAGTCATCGCACATGAGCTTGATGAACTGCTTGGTGCCGGTACGACCCTGCTGACGCGAAAGCAGAACACAGTCCCAGGATGATTTTATACCCTCTTCACTGGAAACAATCGTCTCTATCCTCTCAAGGGTACTCTTGAGAGGATTCTCATCTTTTTTATCCTGCATTGGATGTACTCCTTGTATGGGTCTTGATAAGGGTCGAAAGCGTGCTTCTGAGCTTTTCACGGGTGACGATCATATCGACAAACCCCCGTGAAAGCTGGAACTCCGATCGCTGGAACCCTTCTGGAAGTTTCTCGCGAATAGTCCCTTCGATGACGCGAGGTCCTGCAAAGCCGATGACTGCCCCCGGCTCTGCCAGGATGACATCGCCGAGCATGGCAAAGGAGGCGGTGACCCCACCGGTTGTGGGGTTGGTAAGCACGATGAACAAAGGTGTCCTCGTCTCTTCAAGCAGGGCAGCTGCACTTGCGGTCTTGGCCATCTGCATCAGGGAGAATATCCCC
>CAZGOK010000511.1:0-1322 GCA_964527665.1 uncultured Sphaerochaeta sp. | reverse complement strand
AGGAACTGTAAATTAATTACCCATTCTTCTATAGCTTAAATTACTTTGTTGTGATATACTATTCTCATGATAGATGAAGGAACAAAACACAGAATATCCAAGATGATGCCATTACTTCCGGAAGACCTCCGACGCAAGCTTCTGGCCCTTGAGGCACTGGCTTTGGGATATGGCGGAACCAAGGCTATAAGCGAGCTTACCGGAGCTTCCCGCTCGACCATTGCCATTGGAATCAAGGAAGTATCCGAGGCGATATCCGATCCCAAGGCAAGGCCTTCTTCTGCTGGACTAGGTGGAGTAAGAGCCAAGGGAGCGGGGAGGAAGGGTGTCGAGGAAAAATACCCCGGCGTCAAGGAAGCTCTTGAGGCGCTGGTCTCTGAAACCACCATAGGGAATCCTGAGAATCCCCTGTGCTGGACAACAAAGAGCCTCAGAAACCTGGAGAAGGAGCTTAGGATCCAAGGGTATCCGATAAGCCATGTCAAAGTTAGCGATCTTCTCAAGGATCTGGGCTACAGTCTCCAACTCAACCAGAAAGCCCTGCAGGTGGGCGAAGCCCATGTGGACAGGGATGCGCAGTTTGAGCATATCAATGCCAAGGCAAAGGCCTTCATGAAAGAGGGGTTGCCTGTAATTTCTGTTGATACCAAGAAAAAGGAAAACATCGGCAACTTCAAGAACAATGGTGTCGAGTATGCACCTAAAAAGAATCCCACCCAAGTGCTTGACCATGACTTTCCTATCAAGGAATTGGGTAAGGCCAGTCCTTATGGCATCTATGATGTGAAGGAGAACGAGGGATATGTGAATGTGGGCATCAGCAGTGATACTGCAGAGTTCGCAGCCCAGAGCATACGAACCTGGTGGAATGAGATGGGTTGCCTCAAGTACCATGGTGCGACCAAGCTCTACATTACCGCTGATGGCGGTGGAAGTAATAGCAGCAAGAACAGGCTCTGGAAGAAGTCTTTGCAGCTTCTGTCAAATGAGATAGGACTGGAGATACATGTCTCCCACTTCCCTCCTGGGACCTCAAAGTGGAACAAGATCGAGCACCGTTTATTCAGCCACATAAGCAAGAACTGGAGGGGAAGACCTCTGGTATCGTTGGCGGTCATCGTCAGCCTGATAGGATCCACAACGACAAAAAAAGGATTGAGGGTCAGATGTGGGGTTGATACCAATGAGTATAAGAAGGGTATTAAGATCTCAGACAAGGAGCTCGAGGAGCTAAATATCAGCACGCATGAGTTCCATGGTGAGTGGAATTATTGGGTGACTCCGTCGGAGACCTTTGCTTAGTTTATTTTTTTACAGTTCCT
>CAZGOK010000510.1:0-1323 GCA_964527665.1 uncultured Sphaerochaeta sp. | reverse complement strand
CATGATCTTGGCTATGCAGGTTTTGTTTCAAGATTGAAACAGAAAGCTGAAGAAAAAGGAACCTATGTCATCCAGGTGGATAGATGGTTTCCCAGCTCTAAAACCTGTCACAATTGTGGGTATAAGAACAGTGAGCTCAGACTTAATGAGCGCAACTGGATATGCCCAAATTGTGGAGCAGACCTCTCTCGTGATGAAAATGCAGGGAAAAACTTACGTAATGTAGGTTTGGATATTTTGGGGCTGGGCTAGCCCTCAAAGCTTGTGGAGAAGATGTAAGCCGTCAAAACTTCGGTTTCTACGCAGTCTTCTGTGAAGCAAGAAATCCATCGGCCTTTACTGATGGGTAAGTCACGTCTGATACGTCTACCAATTCATCCCTACAATGTGGGAATTTATTTCCCACTTTTCAAAGCATATTTTTCTTTCGATCCATCTTGACTCCTCTCTCTTCCTCCTCCATGCTCTACCCATGAAAGAATCTTTTATGCGTGATACCGCCCTTACCCAACACCAACTCAAACTGATCCTCACCCGATATAACCAAGTCAAGGATGGTTCCTTACATAGTGAGTTAGTTAAAAAATCAATTGCTTTGATCAACAAGCAGGACAACAGGGCCCTTTTTGTCTTGTTTGACAAAGGCTACAAAGAGCTGGGGCCCCTCTATCCCCTGGTACTCATCTACAGCCTCTACCCTGCTATAGTAGCCCTCTATGAACGGCTGGGAATTGCAGAATCTATACGGCAGGCTACCCTCTCTGATATAGCCATCTGGGTGAAAACCTATGAGGAGCAACACTCTGGTGATACCGGTTTGGACCGGTATGGATGGATATGCCGCCACCTCTGTGCCAAGGTGCTCAGATTGGGCCGCCTGCAGTTTGAGCAAGGGCTCTTTCGGTTCCCTCACTCCATCTACTATGATACAGAGCGGCTATCCTACAGGACATTTGCACAGGAAGATCTCGTGTGCAACCCAGAGGGATATATTGGCAACGATTCTGATTCTTGCTCCTGGACTACCAGAAGCTCTGTTGCTGAGGGTTTTCTCTCTGCCCATGAGGTCGATCAGGAGAAGGGAAGCATATCACTGGCTGCTGTTTCGGTCCCTCTCTCTTCCCTCAAGCTCATATGTACCCAGGACACTCCGATCCTTGCAGTACACATACCAGAGGGAGAATCTCTGACTCCCTCTCTGGTAGATGCATCATTTTCATTGGCTCAGGCTATGTTCAACCCTACCCTGTTTGTCTGTGACTCCTGGTTGCTTGACCCCGAACTATCAAGTGTCTTGCCATCAGAATCAAACATCTGCCACTT
>CAZGOK010000509.1:0-1325 GCA_964527665.1 uncultured Sphaerochaeta sp. | reverse complement strand
TCTGCGGCCCTTGATGAAAAAACATATGCATACATGGTCTGGGGCATCGATGACGCAACTCATGATATTGTTGGAACCTCTTTTTACCCTGAGCGTACAAAAAGAGGAAATGAAGAATTAGAGAGTTGGTTACTCCGTTTGTTACAACCAAAGATTGATTTTCGCTTCATTCCAATTCTTGTCAAAGAGCTAAGGGTTATACTATTGGAAATTAAGACCAACTTCAAACACCCTG
Organism: uncultured Sphaerochaeta sp.; assembly: GCA_964527665.1. GTDB lineage: Bacteria > Spirochaetota > Spirochaetia > Sphaerochaetales > Sphaerochaetaceae > Sphaerochaeta. The sequence continues at coordinate 1,090 of CAZGOK010000509.1, read as the reverse complement.
TAAAGTTTAGTGGAGTTGAGTATATTCGAGTGGGTAGCAATAAAAAGAAACTGAGTGAATTCCCAGAAAAAGAGCGTGAGCTATGGAGAATTTTCGATCGTATACCATTTGAGAAAGAAATTGCTAAAGAAAGCCTTGATCTGACAACAGTCCAACAATTGCTCGATGTGCACAAGTATTATCAATTACTCGAATTGCCAGGAACAACCAATGGTGAGGAAATAATCAAGCGTCTTCAAACTGATGATCTGATCTGTATTAACGCTGACGGAAGAATAGATATTAGAAACCTAGGTGCGATAGCTTTTGCAAGATCACTCAATGCCTTTCCTCAATTAAAACGTAAAGCGGTGAGAGTAGTGATCTATAAAGACAACACCCGTATTGAAACGCTAAGAGAGGTTACTGGTGATAAAGGGTATGCATCAGGATTTGAAGGATTAGTGAATTTTATTAACCACTTGATTCCTAAAAATGAAATTATGGGTAAGGCCTTGAGGAGAGAGGTACCTATGTATCCAGAACTCGCAATCAGGGAACTTGTCGCCAACGCCATTATTCACCAAGACTTTTCAATAACAGGAACAGGCCCGATGATAGAGATTTTTTCTGAAAGATTGGAAATAACAAATCCTGGAGTTCCTATTGTTGACCCTAGGAGATTCTTGGATACTCCACCCCGTTCTCGAAATGAAGCACTGGCATCACTCATGCGACGAATGGGAATATGTGAAGAAAGAGGTAGTGGATTTGATAAGGTAGTTTCCCAAACTGAATTATTCCAACTTCCTCCGCCGAAGATTGAAGTAAGCGAAATACACACGAAGGTGATTTTGTTTGCTTACAAAAAATTTGCTGCTATGGACAGAGAAGAGAAGATATATGCTACATATCTTCATTCTTGCTTGAAGTATGTGAATCGTGAAGCAATGACAAACCAATCGCTCAGAGAACGTTTTGGAATTGAGGACAAAAATAGCGCTCAAGCATCAAGAATTATCAATGATACGATAGGAGAGGGGCTAGTCAAACGAGAAAATCCTGAGGGTTCAAAAAAATATTCGAAGTACGTACCTTTCTGGGCATAATC
>CAZGOK010000508.1:0-1329 GCA_964527665.1 uncultured Sphaerochaeta sp. | reverse complement strand
TCATACAGGGCCTTGTTCTTCAGGCCTACACCTGCACTGGTGGCATCGAGCATGACATCCACCTGCTTGACCAGATCCTCCAGCGTTCCGCTGATGGGGATGCCGGCATCATCGAGGGCCTTGCGATTATCCGGGGCTGCAGTGTAGAGCTTGTAGGGCATGCCCCTCTCCTTCAGTGCACGGACGCTGAGTGTTGGGGCCACATCGGCGACCCCCACCAGTTCCATATCGCCTTGCAGGGCAACACCGTCAGCAAGTCTCTGTCCTATTACGCCATAGCCGGCTACTCCGACCTTGATTTTCTTTGCCATATCGTACTCCTATATGTTTGCAGTCTTTCGAATGTATGAACGTGCCATCTGGGCATATTCAAACGCATTGGCCAGGGCCGGGTCCTGCTCTGCCTCAACCACCCACCAACCTGAGTAATCGGCCTTTTTCAGTGCAGCGAAGACAGGTGCGAAATCGATGCAACCGTCCCCTGGGATGGTGAACACACCCTCCTTCACAGCCTTGAGGAAGGACCACTTCCCCTCTTTAGCCTTTTCAAGCCTCTCCTTGCGGACATCCTTGAGGTGCACATGCCAGATCCTGTCCATCCACTTGTTCAAGGTGGCCATATGGTCCTCACCTGAGAAGACCAAGTGTCCTGTGTCATACAGAAGCCCAACCAAGGCGGGGTCTGTGTTCTCCATCAGGCGGTCGATCTCGGCATTGGTCTGGATGCCTGTACCCATATGGTGGTGGTAGGTAAGGCGCAGGCCTCGCTCCTTAGCCCTGAGGCCGAGCTTGTTCATGCCCTCGGTGACCTTCTTCCAATCCTCGTCGGTGAAGGTCGGCTTGGCATCAAAGACCGGCAGGTCCTGTCGCCCCTGGATCGAGTTGCCCTGCTCGGCCACCCCGACCACCTTCGCCCCCATCTCCTTGAGGAAGTCACAGTGTGCAATGAAATCCTTCTCAACCTGCTCATAGCTCTGGGTTGTGAGGAACATGCTGAACCATGCATTACAAATCTGCAGGCCCCTCAGCTTGAGGGCCTTCTTCAGCACCTCGGTATCCTTGGGATACTTGTTTCCCACTTCCGAACCTGTATAGCCTGCAAGGGCCATCTCGCTTATGCACTGCTGGAAGGTATTCTCCCCTCCAAGTTCAGGCAGGTCGTCATTTGTCCATGCGATGGGTGCGATGCCAAGTAAAATGTTCGAATCGCTCATTGTTTCTTCCTCTCTAGAATTTTCTTGTTTTTTCAATTTCAAGCTGCATCTCTTTCCAGGCACCAACCACTTCAGGGTTGCTGGAAACTTCAGCTGTTCCTACTCTCCACCAGGA
>CAZGOK010000507.1:0-1335 GCA_964527665.1 uncultured Sphaerochaeta sp. | reverse complement strand
GTCTACATAACCTTCACCGATGGAAACGGAAGCACAGGCAACGACTTTCGCCTCAAACACTCCGCTCTTCCCTCCTTCATCCCCTTCTCACTCTATCTTGCCGGGGAAAAGGTGGACAATGGGGTGCGCACAAAGTGGGACAACCTTGCCTATGGCAGGAACAACCTCAAGGACCTGCATGTAGGAAACATGGAGCAGCAGGGGACTGCATTGAGGATGAGCGGCTTATACTCTGATACCATCACGATCAATATTACCCCTGTCGACTCGAGCCTAGTCGGACAGTAATAGCACACAAGTACCTGCCTGCAAGTACCGCCACCCTCTTTTGCTCCACCCCACAATAGGGTACCCTCCACTGCAGAGAGCAAGCATACGTTCTCCATGAAGAATAGGGCAAGTGATAGGAGTGGCTAGATGATGGAAGCAAAAGAGAAGCGTATTCGGGCAGTTGCGTTTGACTATGGCGGGGTGCTGGCCCACTTCATCGACAAGGAGATCATCGCCAAGATGGCGGAGGCTGCCGCAGTCGATCATGCACTCTTTGATGGCGCCATGTGGAAATTCCGTCAGGAGCTCGACTCGGGTGAGAGCGATATCATCACGTATTGGAGTGCTGTCCTGGACCATTGCAACTCCCCCCTTGCTCGAAAGCCCACCATTGAGACGCTCAATGAGATGGACCTCAAGGGCTTTTCAAGGATGAACACGCAGATGATCGCCTGGGCTAAAACGCTGAAGGTGAGGGGCTTTTTTACCCTCATCATCTCCAACATGGCAGAGCCAACCTATCAGCGCCTGATAGCAGGCCAGGCCTGGATGCAGCATTTTGACAGTGCGGTCATCTCCGGCATCATTGGCATAAACAAGCCGGACCAGAGGATCTTCGAGCATGCAAAGAAACAACTGGACCTTGATGCCGGCCAAATCCTCTTTCTCGATGACCTGCCCCACAATGTGTCAGGGGCAAGGAGAGCGGGGCTACATGCCCTTCTCTTCTCCACCACCCAACGCCTCAGTGAAGAGCTTGCACTATCCTATCCACAGCTTCCGCTGGATGGCTTGGATAGCTGATAAGATAATCCTTTGAACCTCAAAAAAAACTCCCTCAAGCTTGCACCCTTGAGGGAGTTCCGCATAAATGCGGGCAATGTGTCCTGTTGTTACCTCTGGAAAGAGGGGGAAAAAAACAAACAGGCACAAATGTGGATGTATTGATGACATAAGTCTATCACTCCACATGTTCGGACTACTACACTATACCAGCAATTCTCTGGTTTGTTAAGTCCTTTATGCAATATTTCTCAAATTATTGCTGAACTTACGATTACCAAA
>CAZGOK010000506.1:0-1335 GCA_964527665.1 uncultured Sphaerochaeta sp. | reverse complement strand
CTGCTCTTCCTCAGGCTTGTCGATGTTATAGGTGCTTATCATATCTGAAACTATCGCACTCCACTGCTCATCTGACATGTCTGTGACCTTTGGCTTGGTGATGCTGCTGGGCAGGGTCTTGGTATCGAGGGGGAGTGCGGTATCGGGATCAAATCCATTGGCGGAAAGGATGGAGGATGCGGTATCCGAAAGGGCTTTTGATACGCACCGCCCTACGCTTTCGGCATGGTCTGCTATCGTGCGATGGCGGAAAAGTTCCCCCTCATCCCTATGCATCGCCCGATTGAGGAATTCCATGCAATCCCTGTAGCTGAGCTTCGTCAGCGTTTTGAGGGACAGCTCCTCAAGGGAGAGGCTGACAAACCTTTGCTTTGGCGTGAGGAAAGTATCGAAATCATCATCGATTGTTAAGCAGAATCGGCCTATTTCTGAGTCTGCTGCTCTTTTTTGGCTTTTTTTTTCACATCATCACTGGCAAAGACTGCCTCGGTGAACTCTTTCTCCGCCTCCTTGCGTGTGGAGATGAGTGCCTTCTCATACTTGTCGATATCTGTAAGAAGCCCTTTCATTGTCTTCCTGTCGATCTTGTCGGGATGCGTAAGGTCGCACTCCTTGGATATGGTCTTCTCCACAACGGTCCCATCATCAAGGGTTGTCCTGATCGTGTACTCAAGTCTTGCCATTCTTTTTTCCTCCTGTCTTCCTAGTTGCAAGTTTCGCCTTCTCCCTGGATAGGATCTCCTCCGGCTCCCCTTCATTGAAGGCTGCCCGAAGGTAGGGAAGCCTCTCGGAGGGAACATATCCGAAGGATAGGATGAGGACGTGGCGGGATTTGCCCTCTACCCTTTTGGATTCCACCAGAGAGCAGTAATACCCATCCCTACCGTTCTTATTGTCTAAAATCGCTTTTACAAACATATGCTAGCCTACATATAGATATCTTATTTGTTTAAATATAGATGATAATATGAAATTTTACTAGCCTACAATATGGACAAAAAAAAGAATCATGAAGAAAAGTCCGTGACTCCCATTGATTCTATGTTTTTGTTGTCTCCAACCGCACAGCTCGAAAAATTTTTTCTTTTGTAGGGGTTCCAAGCAGAACGAACAAAGTGAGCTAGTGTGCTTGTTGCCAGGAAAGATGTTTTTTGTCCCTGTAGACTGGTAGAAGTTCAGCCTCTGGCCTTTGAAAAAAGAGTACCATCATCCTAGGACGATAGTACTCATAGTCATACATCTGTTGAGAACGTCAATAGTCCTTGCGCACTCCAAACTCAGCGTCCTCTACCCATCTCTGGGGACGGCTTACCAACTTTACCAGCTCTTCCAAGG
>CAZGOK010000505.1:0-1336 GCA_964527665.1 uncultured Sphaerochaeta sp. | reverse complement strand
AGGAGTATCCGGGTTCTATAGTCGATGTCTCCCAGCTGCAGTACATGCTGGAGAAAGTGAAGGCCTACGGCTACAAGAAGGTGGGCTTCATCCTTGACCGTGGATATTTCAGCAGAGCCAACATACAATTCATGGATTCCTGCGGCTATGACTTCGTAATCATGGTAAAAGGCATGGGCAATCTCGTCAGCTCACTCATCACTGAGAAGCAGGACACGTTCGAAAAGGACAGACTCTGCTCAATACGCGAACATCATCTGTATGGGACCACAGTCAGGCACCAGCTCTATGAAGGTGATACCAGTGACAGATACTTCCATCTTTTCCACAGCATCGCAAAGGAGCACGCCGAGCGCGATGCCCTTGAGGCGAAGATCGAACGCTTGTCATCCATGCTCAAGAAGAATGAGGGAAAGGAAATCAGTTTCGGCAAAGTCTATAGCGAATACTTCACCCTCTACTACACTGAGGACGGCAAGAAGTTTCTCTTTGCAAAGGAGAAGACTGATGTCATAGAAAGAGAAATCAGCCTCTGCGGATACTTTTCCATCGTCACTTCCGCCAAGATGACGGCAAAAGAGGCCATTGGCCTCTACAAGAGCCGGGATGCATCCGAAAAGCTCTTCAGAGGTGACAAGTCATATCTAGGAAACAAGAGCCTGCGAGTCTATTCAGACGAATCAGCCTCTGCAAAGATCTTCATCGAGTTCGTTGCACTCATCATCAGGAGCAAGATCTACACAAGCCTCAAGGATGAGATGGTTAGGAATGATAGGAAAGCTAATTTCATGACGGTTCCTGCAGCATTGAAGGAACTGGACAAGATTGAGATGGTAAGGCAGTTTGATGGTGTCTACCGTCTGGACCATGCGGTGACTGCAACACAAAAGGCTATACTGAAAGCCTTTGACATTGATGAGCCTTACATCAAGGGCAAGGCAAAAGCCCTTGGTGAAGAAATGACAAACAACAACAAACAAGACAAAGCCAAATAGAGAGGAGAAGAGCACATGGCACGAATGAAACCCGAAGACTCAATTGATGCAAAGATCGCAAAGGCCCAAGACACAGTCGTAAAGGTGAAGGGAAGATACGATTCGGCATTGGCCGCCCTAGAGGACCTCATGGCCAAAAAGGATGCGCTGTTGAAGAAACAGCTGCTGGAGACCTTTGTGAAAAGTGGCAAGTCCTATGCTGAAACCATGAAGTTTCTGAAGGAAGGATAAGGTTTACTTTTAGCGACAAATCAAGTTTGAGTGGTAAAATTTCAGGAAGTTAACATGGACTGGCACAATCAAGAGCCGAGATAAGTACGATACATCCTGAGATAAAGAAG
>CAZGOK010000504.1:0-1339 GCA_964527665.1 uncultured Sphaerochaeta sp. | reverse complement strand
CGGTGATGATGTGGCCATAAAGAAGGCTGTTGCAAGCTATGCCGACAAGGGCGTAGGAACAGGCAAGAGCATAACAGTGACGTACGAGCTTGGGGGAAGGGATGCAGGCAACTACAGCACCCCCACCCATAGCAATGCAAATGGTATAATCACTGCCAAGAAGCTTAGTGTGCAAACTGGCTCGACCAAGATTATTGCTGACAAGATACTTGACTTGAACTCTGATGTAGAGGTTGTGGAAGCTGGCACCCTGATAGGGGTGGTGGGCGATGAGGACGTCACCTTGGGAGCCACAGCCTCCTATGCTGATGGTGCTGAAGGGACAGACAAGGTCATAACGGTGGTGTACTCCCTAGGAGGAAGAGACAGCGCCAACTATGAGGCTCCTGCAAACAACAATACATCCTTCAAAGGCAAGATTGTGAATCCGCAACTTCATATTGGAGCCCCCTCATTGGTGAAGGCTAAGATCTATAACAATTCAGCAGATGTTATCGCACTGCCAAGCAACGATGTGCAGGGCATAGTCGGTTCTGACGATGTGCAGGTGGTGGTAAGCAGCGCCTACTACAATAACAAGCATGCAGGTGAGGGCAAGACCATAACAGTTGAGTACGCCCTTACCGGCACTGATGCCGGAAAATACAGCGCCCCTGCCACCTATCGGTCGCACGATGGGGTTATCGGGAAAAAAGTGCTTGCCATAGCCACCCCAGCTATTACTGAAAAACAGTATGATGGGACCAAGGTTGTGCACTTCGATACTGCAGATACAGTGGCCTACTTTGCAAGCCTGGTGGCACCTGGGAAATATGCAGGGGATGAGGTGACGCTGGATGTCAGCGCAGGGTACATGAGCTCTGATATCGCAACAGGTAAGTTAGTGCTGTACAACTACGTATGGAGTGGTTCTGATGCAGGCAACTACAGCCTTCCAAAGGCTGGTTTAAACCGTAAGGCAGTCATAACCAAGAAGGCGCTCAGGGTAGGGGACAATACCACGATCATTGCACCAAAAATCTATGATGGGAACCTTTCCTCTGTTACGACTACCCACGGGGAATTAGTGGGACTTGTAAGTGGTTCTGAGGTTGTTGCCCTTACTGCTACTGGGACCTTTGCCACCAAGGGTGTTGCAACAGGAAAGGAACTCCTTGTTACGTACTCCATCAGTGGATCGGATGCAGACAAGTACATTGCTCCTGTTTCCTCCACGATAAGATCCGGGGAAATCACCCGGAGAACCCTTGAGATAGCAGCACCGAGCTTCATAGATGGAACAGGCAGGGTGTATGACAATACAGTAGTCCTTAATGGGGTGAGCTCCGGCTCATTAACC
>CAZGOK010000503.1:0-1346 GCA_964527665.1 uncultured Sphaerochaeta sp. | reverse complement strand
TTGTGAAGCTGGGCTATAGAGCGTACGGTTGTGGACTTTCCACAGCCGGACTCCCCTACGATTCCCAAGGTCTCCCCCGGATATACATCAAAGGAGATTCCATCGACAGCCCGGATGGCCCCTACCTGTCTGTTGAAGAGGTTACCGGTCTTGATGGGGAAGTGTTGCTTAAGATCCTTTACTTCCAAAAGGGGTTTTTTACTGGTGGCCATTATGCCTTCTCCTCTTGTGTGGCATCCTGCAATGCCGCTCTCTTGGTCTTTTCATCAAGATAGAGCCAACAGGCCACCTCATGATGATTTCCCAAATCCTTCCCTGGTGGGTAGGCATGCTTACACACTTCCATCACCTTATGGCACCTTGGGTGGAAGGGGCAGCAGGGGGGAAGGTCGATGACGTTAGGCGGTTGTCCCTCAATGGAGAACAACCGCTTGTCCTTGTCTGCCGTATCCATCCTGGGAACACTCTTGATGAGCCCTTCGGTGTACGGGTGTGCGGGTTTTGCATAGAGGTCTTCTGTAGGAGCTGTCTCAACGATACGCCCTGCATACATGACGCAGACCTTGTCGCACATACCAGCCACTACTCCCAGGTCATGGGTTACCAGAATGACAGCTGTGCCCATCTCTACGTTTATCTTTTTGATGAGTTCCAGTATCTGGGCCTGGATGGTGACATCCAAGGCTGTGGTGGGCTCGTCTGCAAGCAAGACCTGGGCATCGCACGAAAGGGCCTGGGCTATCATGACACGCTGGCGCATACCACCTGAGAACTGGTGAGGGTAGCTGGTTATTCTCTTCTCAGGAGAGGGGATGCCAACAAGTTTGAGCATTTCGATGGAGCGTTCAAGGGCCTCTTTCTTGCTCATCTTCGGGTTGTGCAACCTGATGGTCTCGATCATCTGGGTGGATATCTTCAAAAAGGGATTGAGGCTGGTCATGGGATCCTGAAATATCATGGAGATCTTGTCGCCACGGATATCACGCATTTCAGACTCGCTCATCTTCAGGATATCCTCCCCTTCAAAGAGGACCTCACCTCCGACAATCCTGCCCGGAGGGGAGGGTATGAGACGCATGATGGAGAGGTTGGTGACACTCTTGCCACTTCCTGACTCCCCTACGATTCCCAGGGTCTCTCCTTCGTGGATGGTAAATGACACGCCGTCGACAGCTTTTACGATGCCCGCGTCAGTTTTAAAATATGTCTTCAAGTCCTTAACTTCGAGGACTGCTTTTGCATTGGGTTTCAAACTCATTCTTCGTCCTCCTATAGTTGGTTCTTGCTTTGTGGATCGAAAGCATCTCTGAGCCCATCACCGAAAAAGTTCATGGCAAAGAGGAATA
>CAZGOK010000502.1:0-1352 GCA_964527665.1 uncultured Sphaerochaeta sp. | reverse complement strand
GCCTCTGCAGCCAGGGTAATGGCCAAGTCATTGCCGATGATATCAAAGGCAACCTGGTTCACCACTTCTGGAATAACCGGGTTTACCTTGCCCGGCATGATGGAAGAACCTGGTTGCATAGGTGGTAGGTTGATCTCGTTGATGCCTGCACGGGGACCTGAGGAGAGCAGACGAAGGTCGTTGCAGATTTTCGAAACCTTGGCAGCAATACGCTTGAGCACTCCAGACAACTCGATGAACGAGCCGGTGTCATGCGTTGCCTGGATCAGGTTAGGTGAAGAAGTAAGAGGAAATTTTGTAAGTTGAGCCAAATACCTTGTCACTACCTCTGCATACCCTCTTGGGGCATTCAAACCGGTTCCGATAGCTGTAGCACCCATATTTATCTCATACATGAGGGTTTGGGTAATGCGAAGTCGCTCAATATCCTGTCCGACACTCACCGCCCAGGCAGCAAATTCCTGCCCGAGTGTCATAGGAATCGCATCCTGCAGCTGTGTCCTACCCATCTTGATGACATCACTGAACTCTTCACTTTTAGCTTCGAGAGATTCCTTGAAGTTTAACAGCTCGGAGAGCAGACCTTCAAGCTTCCAGGCAGCAGCCAAACGAATAGAGGTGGGATAGACATCGTTTGTCGACTGTGAGAGGTTCACATGGTTGTTGGGATGGACAACCTTGTAGTCACCCTTCTCCTTGCCAAGCAACTCCAAAGCCCTGTTGGCGATGACTTCATTGGCATTCATGTTGGTAGAGGTTCCAGCCCCACCTTGGATGGCATCAACAGGAAACTGTTCGAGATGCTTGCCTTCTATTATCTCATCACATGCCTCAATGATGGCGTTACCAACCGTAGCATCCAGGATTTTAAACTCCATGTTTGCAAGGGCCGTTGCCTTCTTGATATATCCAAGTGATTGGATCAAGTACGGGAAACTGGAAATAGGTATATTCGATACCACGAAATTCTCCATTGCACGCACCGTCTGCACTCCATAATACGCTTCTATAGGAACGTCTTTGTTTCCTAAAAGATCATGCTCAAGCCTGTACTTCTGCATTGCATTCAACCTCCCTTTGGTGAATACCTATACTATAGCCCATATTGCTGAATTTCATACCCCCAATTTTCAGATAATATGCCATATACCAAGGGTTATCCCAAATAATGAGTGGTATGCTCTGTTTTTTATTAAATAATTGAGTATAAGCGCAATATACCAAGTTTCACTTCACACCTAATACAACACCCTTTTTCTAGGATATACACAACAAACCAATACCAATCCCATAATGCTTCTTGGACTAGGGAAGATGTGTTTCTTCACCAAAGAAGATGCAAAAGACTTCCT
>CAZGOK010000501.1:0-1356 GCA_964527665.1 uncultured Sphaerochaeta sp. | reverse complement strand
CCTATAAAAAAGGCACCATATTCTGGTACGATCTTGAAACCTTCGGCCTCGACAGCCGCCACGACAGGATAGCTCAATTTGCAGGACAGAGGACGGATTTCGACCTCAATCCCATCGGAGAGCCCATAGTCCTCTACAACAAGATGAGCGACGACTACCTGCCTGACCCGATGTCGTGTCTCATCACCGGCATCACGCCCCAAGAGGTAGACGAAAAAGGGATGTGCGAAAGCGCCCTGATCGAGCGCATCAACAACGAGTTTGCCATCCCCAACACGGTGGTGGCAGGCTTCAACAACATCCGGTTCGATGACGAGTTCATCCGAAACGCCCTCTACCGCAACTTCATGGACCCCTACAGAAGGGAGTGGGAGAACAACTGCTCAAGGTGGGATATCATAGACCTTGTCCGGGCGGCGTATGACCTCAGGCCCGAAGGTGTCGTCTGGCCTCCTAGAAAAGAGGAGACAGGCAACCCCACCTTCCGCCTGACTGCCCTTACAGAATCCAACGGCATACCCCAGGAAGGGGCCCACGATGCCCTGGTGGACGTCAAGGCGACCATAGCCATTGCGCGCCTCATCAAGACAAAGCAACCCAAGCTCTACTCCTACTACTTTAATCTGCGCAGCAAGGCAAAGGTGAAGGCCTTGGTTGAGACTCCCTTTGGAGATCCTGTCCTCTATACGGCCTCCTTCTTCAGCAACAAGGAGGGATGTTCGCGCCTGGTCACCCCGATAACCCACCTGAAGGAGAATCCCAACAGCATCCTCTGCTTTGACTTGAGCAAGGACACCACCCCGCTCTTGCAGGCAACGAGCGAGAACATCTTCAAGGTCGACGGTGTCTTCACCCTAGCGGTGAACAAGTGCCCCTTTGTCAGCCCCGCCTCGGTGCTGACCGATGAGCTTGCCATCAAGTTGGGTCTGGACAAGAGCGCAGCTCTCTTGCGCCATCAACAGATCATCAGCCATACCAACCTGCTCATAGTAGGTCGGGACATCACCGATAGTTTTGAATCGGTGAAGGATGTGGATTTTCAACTCTATGATGGATTTTTCCCCAATGAGGACCTGAAGCGTTTCACCTTAATCCGCAAGGCAGATCCTAAGGACAAGCTGAAGCTGAACCTCGACTTTGAGGATGAACGCTGCCCTCAGATGCTTTTCAGACATGTGGCGAGAAACTGGAGTGAGGTACTCACCGATGTGCAAAAGAGCAAGTGGAGGAGTTTCTGTGCAAACAGAACCCTCAACCCGCCGGGAACGATTAAGATAAACTGGAGTTTCTTCAAACGAAAAGTAGAGGAAAACCTGGCAAGCACCTCAGTAAGTGCTGAGGACAAACTGGTGCTTG
>CAZGOK010000500.1:0-1359 GCA_964527665.1 uncultured Sphaerochaeta sp. | reverse complement strand
TAAATCAATAAAGTTATATTAAGCACAAGAATATAGTTGATTTATCCTCAAAGGGTGCTACAATATTATTAACGTTTAAAGAAATTCAGCTTACCATAATAGAGGTTACAGCTGAATAGGGAGGAAGTATGAGTAAAAAGGTTTTGATAGTTGCAATCGTATTGCTTTGTGTCGTAGTTCCTACGAGCATTTGGGCAGCTGGTGCTAAAGAGGCAGCAAAACCTGACAATCTTATTGTTGTAGGGTTGTCATGGAATGAAAAGATGCACGCCATGATCCAAGCTTGGGAAGATTACATGAAATCTTATAGCGAGGAATATGGGGCTAAGCACGGTTTGGAGTTCAAGTGGATCGTAAATGTGGCTGACAGCGACTCGTCTCAACAAGCTTCTAATATCGAAGATTTGATAAGTCAAAATGTTGATGTTATTATTGCCCGTGCACATGATGGTGGTGCTATTGGTGCCTCGATCAGAGCAGCCGAAGAAGCTGGAATACCATTTATAACTTTTGATCGTGCATCTTCAACGCGAAAGCCTACAGCTCATGTTGGCGCAGACTCTTTCATGCAGGCAGTCAATACAGCTAACGCAATGGCAGACTTGCTAGAAAAAAGAGGTGTAAAAGGGATCGCTATCGAGCTAATGGGTGATTTGAGAGATGCAAACGCTGTTAAACGTTCAGAAGGTTGGGCAAAAGTCGAGGCAGAAAGAGGTGCATGGAAGACAGTGATTCAGGTGCCTACAGAATGGAATCCTGAAAAATTTAGAACAGGAACTGCCAATGCTTTGCAAGCACATCCTAATGCAAACGTAATGTTTGTAGCAAGTGACTTTGCTTTTGATGCAATTAAATCTGCACTAGAAGCGGCCGGTAGATGGGCTCTTCCAGGTGATCCAAGACATATTTGGATTGCAACTCAAGACGTGAACCCACAAGCTTTTGAACCAATGGCGGAAGGATATATTGCACTCGGTGAAACATACGACTGTTATTATCATGCTGTTGAATTAGTTGAAGTTGCAGCCAAGATTGCCCAAGGGATTAAATTGGATTCTGATGAATTCTTAGTTTCTGGAAGAATGGCTACTACTGAGAATGTGAGAGACATGGAATATATGTGGGCACGAGACTACGAGGACTAATAAAGCGATAGGTCTTTTCTACAGTGAGCTGGATTTATTCAGCTCACTGTTAAGTCTAACTTAAATTTATTTGAAGTCTAGAAAGTAAGGAGAATGGAATGGCTTTGGATTCTAAAGAAAATACAGCAAAGCATAGGATACAGTGTCCAAACATATATGCCACAAGTAAAATAAAAATAAAAGAAAATATTCTGAATTATCTTCCATATATAAT
>CAZGOK010000499.1:0-1359 GCA_964527665.1 uncultured Sphaerochaeta sp. | reverse complement strand
TATTTGACTACCACATACAAGTTATTCGTACTTAGCATATTTCCAGTCCCAGTAAACTTTTGTTCCTCTGATTCTTGGATTTCTTTCTGCATAGTTAAAAGCAGTATTACCATTCTGATCTATCCTATTCACATCTGCCCCCGCTTTAATGAGAACAGAAAGCACTTCAGGGTTGTCAATATACTTTGATGCCGTCATAAGGGGGGTCCATCCATACCTACCTATTTCGTTCACATTTGCCCCTGCTTTGATGAGAACCGAAAACACCTTAGGGTTATTATTTGAAGCTGCGGCAATCATAAGAGGGGTGTTTCCACTTCCATTAGTCGCATTCACTTCTGCACCCGCTTTAATAAGGACAGAAAGAACCTGAGGATTGGCATTGTATCTTGCTGCACGCATAAGGGCAGTCTCACCTTCATTATCCTTTGCATTCACATCGGCGCCAGCTTTAATGAGAACCAAAAGCACCTCATGATTATCATTATATTGTGCGGCAACCATAAGAGGTGTCGATCTGATACTGCTTCTTTCATTCACATATGCCCCCCTATTAATCACTTGTTGGACTTGTGAGACAGTTCCTTCTTGTGCAGCTGTCCAGAGATTTCCATCATACAGATCCTCATACACTTTTGTTGTTTTTTGTGTAGCTGCCAAGTTGCTTGCATCATCCAGCTCCCAGTACACTTTTGTTCCTCTGATTGCTGGATTGTCTTGTGCATAGTCAAAAGCGGTCTTACCATTTTCGTCCATTGCATTCACATCTGCACCCGCTTTAATAAGAACAGACAGAACTTCGGGATTGTCATTGTAATCTGCGGCAAACATAAGGGCGGTTCGTCCGTCCTCATCCCTTGCGTTCACATCTGCCCCGGCTTCAATAAGAACCGACAGCACATCAGGATTATCATTGTCCTCTGCGGCAAACATAAGAGGAGTCACTTTGTAATCATTTTTTGCATTCACATCTGCACCCGCTTTAATAAGAACAGACAGCACTTCAGGATTGGTGTTGTGATATGCAGCGCCCATAAGAAGTGTCACTCCTTCAGAAGCCCTTGCGTTTACATCTGCACCTGCATTAATGAGAACCGACAGTACCGCAGGATTGGGATTAAAGGCAACGGCATACATAAGAGGGGTCACATCATCATCGTCCCTTGCGTTTACATTGGCGCCCGCCTTGATCGCCTGCAGGACTTCTGCAGCCGTCCCTGTTTTTACAACAGTGAAAATATCCGCTGAAAATAATGCCAGCTGGCAACTCAACAGTATCAAAAATACAGTAAAAGCAACTTTTTTCATTTCATTCCCCTTATCAAGGAACGGGTAAGGTTTGCCTCGTTCCTATTGACA
>CAZGOK010000498.1:0-1360 GCA_964527665.1 uncultured Sphaerochaeta sp. | reverse complement strand
GATGCCGTATCGGCCTTCGCATGGATATGCGGAGATGCGGATACGGTCAATGAGGGTTTGTTCATTTCTTCTTTCTCCCCAACTTCTTTCCGGTCTTCATCCCATGTACCAGCGGAAGATGAGCTGGACAGACATAGGAACAACAGCCGCACTCTTTACAATCCATGAGGCTGTGCTGCATGGCTTCTTCATATTCGCCATTGATGATATACCGATACAGGTGCGAAGGCATCAGGCCGATAGGACAGGCTGCCACACAACGCCCGCAGTTGATGCAGGGGGTACTCTTGATTTTTTTCTGTGCAGGAAGGGCCAGCAGGCCGCTGGATCCCTTTGCCATGGGGGTGTTCTCATCAAAGAAGGAGAAACCCATCATGGGACCGCCACTTACCAGCTTTTCAGGTTCGCTGGAGAAGCCGCCGCAAAAGGCGAGCAGGTCGCCCATCTTCGTCCCTATGGGGGCGAGCACATTCTTGGGTTGTGCGATGCACTCCCCTGTGATGCTGATCACCCGCTCATAGAGGCTCTTGTGCAGGACTATCGCCTCATACAGGGCATAGCTGGTGCCGATATTGACAACCACCGCCCCGATATCCAGGGGCAGTTTTCCCGAAGGGATCTCCTTGTGGATGGTCGCCTTCAGCAGCTGTTTCTCGTCCCCTTGGGGGTACTTGACCTTCAGGCCGATTATTTCGATGGGATAGTTCTTAGCCTTTGCTATGGATGCAAGATGCTCGATGCAGTCGACCTTGTTCATCTCGATGCCGATGATGATCCGTTTGGCCTCGATGATCTTGGCCCCTATCATCGCCCCTATAAGCACCTCTTCGCCGTGTTCCAGCATGATGCGGTAGTCGGCTGTAAGGTAGGGTTCGCACTCCACCCCATTGATGACAAAGGCATCGACGCTCTTGCCGGCGGGAATGGAGAACTTCACGTGGGAGGGGAAGGTGGCTCCGCCAAGCCCTACAATGCCCAGATCCTTGACCTGTGCAAGAAGATCGGCACTCTCCTGGGAGGCCCAGTCAAATGTTTCAGTAGGCTCGGGATCCTGTTCGGGATCGGGTATGATGACAAAGGCATCACAAGAGATGCTGTTGGCCAGGGTGACTTTGCGAATCTCCTTGATGGTACCATTCACTGGAGAGTGAACATCAGCGCTAATGAAACCGGATGCGCTTCCGATCTTCTCTCCCCGCTTGACGGTATCACCTTTTGCTTTCAAGGCTTTAGCCGGTGCACCAAGGTGTTGTGACAAAGAGACAAACAACTCAGATGGCATGGGCAGTCGTTCGATAGGCTGCGAACGACTAAAGACCTTCTGGTCGCGAGGATGCACACCACCCTTGCTGAACGTAGG